>NZ_MUGR01000044.1:0-43089 GCF_002217195.1 Flavobacterium aquidurense
TATGCGACGTTTTCTCTATCGGTTCTTTTCGAATCTCTCAATTCTATTACTCTTATTCTTTTGTTTTAACATCTCTGTTAAAACGGCTGTCAATTCAATATGTCTACGAACGTGTCTTCTGTTTTGTTTCGCTTATCTCTCAAAGCGGGTGCAAAAGTAGAAAATTTATTTTCAACTGGCAAGTAAATTTTGAAGTTTTTTTTTAGAAAATCTCTTTTCCTTTTCTCCTCATTTCCTAACCAATATCTCAATGAACTTCCGTTGTTTTGCGGGGTGCAAATGTAACATCTGTTTTCAAATCTCGCAAGCTTTTTTAAATCTTTTTCAGAAAATAAATTTTCCGTTTAATTAATCTCTCTTGCCAGTATTTCAGTGAACGTCTGTCGTTGTTGCGGGTGCAAAAGTAGCTAGTTTATTGAGTTAAACAATAGCTTTTCGCAACTATTTTTAATCTTTTTCATAAGTCGCTGGTTGGGTGGTTTTTACAATTCAAAGTTTTTTTGTGGTTTGGGTAACTTTCTTGATTTTTGCCTGTTTTGGGTGTTTTTGCCACAAAGGCGCTAAGGCACGAAGGTTTTGTTTTGCTTGCTTTTCCTGCTTTATCCTGAGTCTTATTAAGACACAAAGCCGGGGTTTGATGCTTTTATTGTTTGCAAAAAGGTGCTGGATCTTCTTTTTTTGCCTTTTGTTTCTGCTTTTCCTAATGTTTCTTTGGAAAACTACTGCCCTAGCCCCGATAGTAGTAAAAATCCTTTTGTGCCGGTCCCGATAGCTATCGGGAGAAACAAAAGATTGGAACGGACAGCGGGAAATAGCTCCTGATTCAAATTCCAAACCAACTTAATAGTAAACCCGACATGTTTTAAAAACCTGTTAGGTTTCATGGACTAAAAATTACTCTTATATATAGGTAGCAAAAACAAACCCGACAGCTTTTGAAAACTGTCGGGTTAGAGGATTGAAATCGTACCTTATATATAGGAGAGATAAAAGTGTCCTTATATAGTATTGATACTATCGATTACTTCTTTTGTAATGTGGATGCTTTTGAGTTTGGCCTGATGATCGAAAATTGGACCTGTTGCCATGAGCTCATCTACGCGTGCGTAATCGATAAACTTTTTAAGATCCGTTATTAACTGTTCTTTGTTTCCTGTGAAAGTGCATGCGGTCATTTGATTGACATGGAAGCGCTCTTCTTCGCTCATAATCTCATCTAGTGAATCTACGGGTGGTTGCAAACCTTTACGATCACCTCGAATTAAATTCAAAAACATTTGATATAAACTTGTAGATAGTCTTTCAGCTTCTTCGTTTGTGTCGGCTGCAATGATATTAACACACGCCATTGTTTTGGGTTTGTCTAAAAATTCTGAAGGCTGGAAGTTTTCACGATAGAATTCGAACGCCTGAATCATTTGGCGTGGTGCAAAATGTCCGGCAAATGCATATGGTAATCCGTAAGCAGCGGCAAGCGCAGCACTTTCTGTACTTGAACCCAGAATCCAGATGGGAACGTTTGTGCCTTCAGCCGGAAAAGCTCTCACTTTTGCCATTGCATTTCCGGCAGAAAAGTAGTCCTGAAGCTTGGTAACGTTTTGAGGGAAACGCTGCGCCTGCTCAAAAAAGTCTTTTCGGATGGCTTCGGCAGTTGGCTGATCTGTTCCCGGTGCTCTTCCTAATCCTAAATCGATTCGGTTAGGATAAAGGGTTTCTAATGTCCCGAATTGCTCAGCGACTATTAAAGGAGAATGATTCGGTAACATAATTCCACCAGAACCTACTCGGATGCTTTCAGTCTGACTGGCAATATAACCAATTAAGACTACAGTTGCTGAACTGGCAACATGCGCCATATTGTGATGTTCTGCCAACCAAAAACGTTTGTAACCTAAATTGTCTGCAAGCTGGGCTATTTCCTTTGTTTTTTGAAATGTTTCGCTTGCGTTGCTATCTTGTGTAATGATAGCTAATTCTAATATTGAGATTGAAATTGAGTCTTTCATATATGATGTAACTTTTATACAAAATTACTTCATTTGCTACAAAGCTTAAATTTTTTCATGTTAATAGAATTATAAATTTATCACTGTTAGATATTTTAATGCTGTTATATACAATTGAAATATTGCCATTAGATCGCTTGAAAGTTAATTTTATACCAGAAGCAACCACTTTATGATCTTAAAATTATTTTTTCGCAAGAATTTCCTATCGATCAAAAAGTTGAATGATTTAAAACCTAAATTTGTATCTGAAAATAAATTTCGATCCTAGACTTTTCCTCAAATGACACATAAAATTTTAATTATAGACGATGAAGAAAAACTCAGAAGTCTATTGGCACGCATTATTAAATCAGAAGGATTTGAAGTTATTGAAGCTAAAGATTTAAAATCCGGTTTCAAAAAGCTTGAGCAAACTGATATTGATGTCGTTTTATGTGATGTAAAACTACCTGACGGAAACGGGGTTGATTTTCTGCAAAACATAAAAGGAAGTTTTCCTTTGATTGAAGTTATTTTACTAACGGCTTTCGGAAATATTCCGGATGGTGTTCAGGCCATGAAAAACGGTGCTTTTGACTATATTGTAAAAGGTGACGATAACGACAAAATTATTCCGCTTTTGTATAAAGCGGTTGAGAAAGCGCATTTGCAGAAAAAGGTAAAACAACTCGAGAAACGTATTGGGGATAAATATTCTTTTAATACCATTATAGGAAAATCAAAAGGGATCGAACAAGTTATTGATCTTGCTAAAAAAGTGGCTAAAACGGATTCGACCGTTTTACTTGCCGGCGAAACCGGAACGGGAAAAGAAGTTTTTGCTCAAGCGATTCACGAAAACAGTAATCGTGTCGGAAAATCTTTTGTCGCTTTAAACTGCAGTACTTTCAGCAAGGAAATTCTGGAAAGCGAGCTTTTTGGTCACAAGCAAGGTGCTTTTACCGGGGCTCTAAAAGATAAAAAAGGCTTTATTGAAGAAGCGAATGGCGGAACTTTATTCCTGGACGAAATTGGAGAAATGCCAATTGAACTACAAGCCAAATTATTACGCGTTTTAGAAACGAGCGAATATATCCCAATTGGAGATACAACTCCCAAAAAATCAAATTTCAGATTAATTGCCGCTACAAACAGGGATTTAAAAACCGAAAGCGAAGAACACCGTTTTCGTTCTGACTTGTATTTTCGTTTGAATATTTTTGAGATTACACTTCCGCCTTTGCGCGAAAGAATAAAAGATATTGCGCCTATTACCCAATATTTTGTGAAGCAATTTTCTGAGAAAACGAATAAAAAGACTTTAGATATTACTGATGATTTTCTTCATAAACTAGAAAATTATTCCTGGCCTGGAAACATACGCGAACTTAAAAATATTATCGAAAGATCTGTGATTTTAAGCAATGGTAGTATTTTAACTTCAGATGTACTGCCTTACGAAATGCAGCATCAGCCTGAAAAAGCTACTAAATCAATGTCGGCTTTTTCTATGCAAAGTGTTGAGAAACTGCATATCCAGAAAGTTCTAAACTATACGAAAGGCAATAAAGCAGAAACTGCCCGTCTTCTTGAAATTGGAATTGCTACTTTGTATCGAAAACTGGAAGAATATAATATACAATAATTAGGTTTTAAATTTCAAAAGATAAATTCCAAATTCAATTTTTAAAGCTTCAGAGAAGCGTCATATATATAGAGAGATCATTTATTCCCCATGATAAAAATCTCCAGCGGAGCGACACGTAGACAGTCTATAAATATGTCACCCCGCCGGGACTTTTAAATTCAAAATACAAATCCTAATACCTATCATTTCAATAAAAGCTTATCATTTTGATAAGCTTTTTTTATGCCTGATTTTTGGCACGAAACCTCAACGCCTTTATTGGCAACACCTTAGTTAATAATATCTTTTTTCGGTCTGACTTTTGGCATAAGTGGAGAGAACACAAAAATTCATTATCATGAAAAATCAAGTCACCTCAATCTACAAACAAGCGGAACGTTTTGCCGATATCACCAAAAAATCTATTATTTCAGGTAATATCGTTCGTGCAAAAAAATGCCTGGCACTTGCTGAACGCCTTTTTATTAATGGAAGCATCGAAACTAAAAATGCCATTTCTAATGTGTATGTTTTCTCAGTTTCTTCTTTTATGGAAGTACGTCACTGCAACATTTCGCATCTTTTTCCCCAAACGCTTAAAGCCGAATATATCAAACAAGTTAATACGTCCGGTGTGTAATTAGTGAAATGTGTTTTGTGAAATGTCTAGATGTTTTCTCTTCCTTTTTACAAATCACATTTTACATTTCACAAATCTAAAATCTAAAATAAAAATCTATGTTAATCACTTTTCTTTTACTCGCATTGGCTGTTTTGCTTTTTGCCATTTGTTTTAAATCAGTTGAATTTTTTGAAAAAATCTAAATCATGACTGCACTATTTATTATCGCCCTTGCCGTTTTTGGCTATTTGGTTTATGTATTAATCAAACCCGAAAAATTTTAATGATGCAGGAAGTTAAATGTTATGTGTAAAAAGCCAGCTGTGTTACAACTTTCATTTACATCTTTCATTTTACAAATCACATCTCACAACAAAAATAATCTCAAAATTATGAACACAGAATTACTTGGCGTCATCAGTATTTTTATCATTTCGATAGTTTTAGCCATTCCGATAGGGAAATATATAGCTAAAGTTTATTTGGGTGATAAAACATTTCTTGACCCGATTTTCAATCCAATTGAAAAACTTATTTTTAAAATCAGTGGCATCAATTCTACCGAAGAAATGAACTGGAAACAGCACTTAAAAGCACTTTTAAGTATCAATATGGTCTGGTTCTTTCTTTGCTTTTTTATCTTATTGTTTCAGGGATCATTATTCTTAAATCCTGATAACAACCCATCGATGAGCCCGGATTTGGCATTTAATACTGCCATTTCATTTATAGTAAATTGTAATTTACAGCACTATTCAGGTGAAAGCGGTGTTTCTTACTTATCTCAGATATTCCTGATGTTCCTGCAATTTGTTTCTGCCGGTGTCGGAATGGCTGCTGCTGCAATGGTTTTTACTGCGATGAAAGAAAGAACCACTGATAAATTGGGGAACTTTTATAATTATTTTATTAAAAGCTGTACCCGTATTTTATTACCACTTTCGGCTATTGTCGCTACTGCTTTGGTATTTAGCGGGTCACCAATGACTTTTGAAGGTAAAGATACCATCACTACTTTACAGGGTGATCATGTAGAAGTTTCTCGTGGGCCAGCTGCTGCCTTTATTGCCATAAAACATATAGGTACAAATGGTGGTGGTTTCTTTGGCGCCAACTCGGCACATCCGTTAGAGAACCCTACTTACTTTACGAATGCTGTTGAATTATGGGCGCAATTAATTATTCCGTTTGCTATGATTTTTGCTTTAGGTTTTTATTTAAAGAAAAAGAAATTATCCTACGTTATTTTCGGAGTTATGACGCTTGGATTTCTATTACTGGTCATTCCAACAGTTATGAGTGAAATTAATGGAAATCCTGCTATCGAAAAAATGGGAATTGCCCAGACAACCGGAGCAATGGAAGGAAAAGAGGTTCGGTTTGGGCCTGCCATTTCAGGATTCTGGAGTATTGCAACCACTGTAATTTCTACAGGTTCTGTAAACAGTATGCACGATAGTTCAATGCCTGTTTCCGGTGCGATGGAATTGCTTGCCATGATGGTCAATGCGTTTTATGGCGGTTGCGGTGTTGGGATTCTGAACTTCTATATTTTTATCATTCTGGCTGTATTTATTTCCGGATTAATGGTAGGTCGAACACCTGAATTTTTAGGGAAGAAAATTGAAGCGCGGGAAGTCAAAATTGCTGCTTTTATTGCAATCCTACATCCTTTATTAATATTATCAGGTACTGCTTTGGCTTCTTATTTTGCCGCACATGATACTGCAATGGGATATTGGTTTAACGGAAATGCAACTGGCTGGCTGAACAATCCCGGACATCATGGATTCTCTGAAATGTTATATGAGTATACTTCTAGCGCTGCCAATAACGGTTCTGGTTTTGAAGGTTTAGGAGATAACAATCCGTTCTGGAATATCACTACGGGAATCGTATTACTGCTGAGTCGTTTTATTCCTATAATCGGCCCATTGGCCATTGCTGGATTATTGGCGAATAAAAAATACATCCCGGAAAGTGCCGGAACTTTAAAAACTGACACTTCTATTTTTGGAGTAATGTTTTTTGCTGTAATCGCGATTATTGCTGCCTTATCATTCTTCCCAGCGTTGGCACTTGGTCCATTGGCAGAATATTTCCAAATGCGTTAGATGCGAAAAAGTTAGATGTGAAATATAAATTGTGATTAATTCAGTATTTCACATCTAACAAAACTATCTCACACTCATTGGTTTGCCAATCTATTTTCAAGGTTTTTAATTAACCCATAAATAAGTTTCCCTATGATGTCTAGTTTTTCAATTAATTGCTCACAATTCTTCTCCGTAATGAAATTTAATTCTTTACTGAGTAAGATTAAAGTATCAAGTTCCGATAATGATCCTAATGAAATATGTAAAAAATGGATAAATTCTTTCAAGCCTTTTCTTGCAGCTCCTTCCGCAATATTAACCGGAACAGAAACTGAAGCTCTTCTAATTTGAGATGTGATTCCAAATTTTTCATCAGAGGGGAATTGATTAGTAACTAAATAAATTTCTTTAACGAATTCAAAACTTTTAATCCATGAATTCAATTTTTTATGTGGTTTCATATTTAAAATAATTATTTACAAAAGTAGGAAATTTCACATTTTACATCTAACATTTTACACAAAGAAAAATGACAACTAATAAATCCACATCATTGTTTGAAAGCAAACAGGTAAAAGAAGCCCTAGTGCAATCTTTTGTGAAGCTTAATCCAAAATTGATGATCAAAAATCCGGTAATGTTTACCGTAGAAATAGGAACTGCCATAATGTTTGCCGTTTGTATTTCCATTTTAATGGGAGCAACAGATCAGGGTAGTTTTACTTATAATTTAATTGTATTTTTAATTTTACTGGCTACTCTTTTGTTTGCCAATTTTGCTGAGGCTATTGCCGAAGCCAGAGGAAAAGCACAAGCCGATAGTTTAAGAAAAACACGGGAAGAAACTCCTGCAAGACAAATTTTGCCTAACGGAGAAATCAAAAACATCAGTTCATCTGAATTGAAAAAAGGAGATGTTTTCGTTTGTGAAGCCGGAGATTTAATTGCAACCGACGGGGAAATTATCGAAGGTTTAGCTACAATTGACGAAAGCGCTATTACTGGAGAAAGTGCTCCTGTAATTCGGGAAGCGGGTGGTGATAAATCATCTGTAACCGGAGGAACAAAAGTATTGTCTGATAAAATTAAAGTAATCGTGACCTCTGAACCCGGCGAAAGCTTTTTGGATAAAATGATTGCTTTGGTTGAAGGTGCAAGCCGTCAGAAAACACCAAACGAAATTGCCTTAACCATTTTATTAGCCGCATTTACTTTAATCTTCGTGATTGTGTGCGTTACGCTAAAACCGTTTGCCGACTATGCAAATGCACCCATCACGATTGCGGCTTTTATTGCACTATTTGTTTGTTTGATTCCAACCACAATTGGTGGTTTATTATCAGCAATTGGTATTGCAGGTATGGACAGAGCATTAAGAGCTAATGTGATTACAAAATCCGGAAAAGCGGTTGAGACTGCCGGAGATATTGATGTCTTGCTTTTGGATAAAACCGGAACGATCACGATTGGAAATAGAAAAGCAACGAATTTTTATCCTGCAAAAGGCGTTTCTGAAGAAGATTTTATAAAATCTGCTGTGTTAAGTTCATTAGCAGATGACACTCCGGAAGGGAAAAGTATTATTGAATTAAGTGAAATGTTAGATGTAAAAGGTGAGATCAAAGCAAGCATTTCACAACTCACAGATCACATTTCACAAACTATAAAATTTACCGCTGAAACCAGAACTTCCGGAGTTATTTTAAAAGACGGAACCAATATTAGAAAAGGCGCTCAGGATGCAGCAAAAAACATTACGCTTCAAGCCGGAAATACTTTCCCTGAAGATACCGCTCAAAAAGTAATTGATATCTCGTCTAAAGGAGGAACACCATTAGTTGTGATTAAAAATGATCAGGTTCAAGGTGTTATCGAATTGCAGGATATCATAAAAACCGGAATGAAAGAACGTTTTGACCGATTGAGAAAAATGGGTGTAAAAACAGTGATGGTTACCGGAGATAATCCGCTTACAGCAAAATTTATTGCAGAAGCTGCCGGTGTTGATGATTTTATTGCCGAAGCAAAACCTGAGGATAAAATGAACTACATCAAAAATGAGCAAAATCTGGGTAAACTGGTTGCCATGATGGGTGACGGAACGAATGATGCTCCTGCCCTTGCGCAAGCCAATGTGGGTGTTGCCATGAACAGCGGAACTCAGGCTGCGAAAGAGGCCGGAAACATGGTCGATCTTGATAATGATCCAACAAAATTAATCGAAATTATCGAAATTGGGAAACAACTTTTAATGACCCGAGGAACTTTAACAACGTTCTCGATTGCAAATGACGTTGCGAAGTATTTTGCTATTGTCCCTGCTCTTTTTATCACTGCAATTCCTGCGCTTGAAGGATTGAACATCATGCATTTGCACAGTCCTGAAAGTGCCATTTTATCAGCCGTGATTTTTAATGCGATTATCATTCCTATCTTGATTCCGCTGGCTTTGAGAGGAGTTGATTATAAACCAATTGGTGCAAGTGCCATTCTAAAAAGAAACCTGTTGATTTATGGTTTAGGCGGATTGATTATCCCTTTTATCGGAATTAAATTAATTGATTTACTTGTAACCTTCTTTATGTAAGGTTCTGAGATACTAAGTTTCTAAAAAAAAAACTCAGAAACTTAGCTCCTTAGTCCCTTAGAACCTTTAAAATAAACACAATGAAAACTATATTCTCACTATTAAAATTAACACTGCTTACCGTAATTCTACTGGCAGTTATTTATCCTCTTGCGATTTACGGAATTGCACAATTTGCTCCTAATCACGGAAAAGGAGAAACTATTTCGGTTAACGGAAAAGTGGTTGGATACCAAAAAATAGGTCAGAAATTCGATAAATCGAATTATTTCTGGGGACGCCCGTCGGCGGTTGATTATAATGCCGCCGGAAGTGGCGGTAGTAACAAAGGACCAAGCAATGCTGAATATTTGGCTTTGGTTCAAAAAAGAATTGATACATTTTTAATCGTTCATCCTTATTTGAGAAAATCTGAGATTCCTGCTGATATGGTGACAGCTTCAGGAAGTGGTTTAGATCCGAATATTTCTCCACAAGGTGCCTTGATTCAGGTGAAACGTGTTGCCACAGAAAGAAAATTATCTGAAGATAAAGTGAAGGCTTTGGTTGAAGCGAATATCAATACTCCTAAGGTTATGGGAACTCCAACGGTTAATGTGTTGGAATTGAATGTGGCTTTGGATGAGCTTTCTGGAAAAGGTTCTAAGGTTCTGAGTCGCTAAGATTCTAAGTTTTTTATCCTAACAGGTTTTGGAAACCTGTTAGGATAATACACGCCCTTTTTTACCCCAAATGTCCTAGCCCTGATAGTAGTGGAAATCCTTTTACTTTTTTCTTTAAAAAGTAAAAGATTGAAACGGATAGCAGGAAATAGCTCCTTAAAACCTACTAAATAATAAATTAATGAGGATGAGATTGTTTTCGCCGCGGCGAACAAGTCTTCCTCACAATGACAAACAAAATGAAAAAAATTATACTTACCGCTTTAATCGCATTTGGTTTTAGCAATTTACACGCTCAGGACGAAACAAAAAGTCCGTTTACGTTTTCGGGATATGTAGAAACTTATTATAGTTATGATTTTGGGAAACCGGAAGATCATACACGCCCGGGCTTTTTTTACAATTACAATAAAAGTAATGAAGTAAATATCAATTTAGGATTGGCAAAAGTGAATTATTCGAAAGATAATATTCGTGGGAATTTTGCCCTAATGGCCGGAACTTACGCCGAATATAATATGGCGGCCGAACAGGGTTTATTGAAAAATGTATATGAAGCGAATGTGGGTGTTAAAATTTCGCAAAGCCATAATTTATGGGTCGATGCTGGAATTATGCCGGCACATATTGGTTTTGAAAGCGCAATTGGAAAAGATTGCCCCACTTTAACAAGAAGCATTCTGGCTGAAAACTCTCCGTATTATGAAACAGGAGTTAAAATTGGTTACACTTCTGAGTCTGGAAAATGGTATTTGGCCGGAATGTATCTAAATGGCTGGCAGCGTATTGAGAAAGTAAAAGGTAATCAAACACCTGCTTTTGGAACGCAGGTTACCTATAAACCATCAGACAGAGTGGTTTTGAACTGGAGTACTTATGTTGGGAATGAGCAACCGGATATCGACAAAAAATGGCGTTATTTTAATAACTTTTACGGGCAATTTAAGGTAACAGATAAAACAAATATTACAGCTGGTTTTGATGTTGGTTCACAACAAACGGCTAAAAACAGCAATAAATATGATACGTGGTTTTCACCCGTTTTGATTCTGCAATACAAACCAACTGCTAAAATTCAGTTAGCAGCACGTGGTGAATATTATAGTGATGAAAAAGGTGTGATCATTTCAACAGAAACACCAAATGGTTTTAAAACTTACGGATTTTCAGCTAACTTTGATTACTTAGTTACTGATAATGTAATGTTTAGATTAGAAGCAAGAAATCTTTCGAGTAAAGATGAAATATTTACAAAAGACAATCTTCCAACAGATACCAATACGTTTGTAACGACTTCGTTGGCGATTAGTTTCTAGAAAATATTCAGCCACAGATTTCACAGATTAAATGGATTTTACATCTCTTTGTGTTGATTTATTCGCCACGAATTCACGAATTATAATTTATCCCATTTATAAATAAAAATTCGTGAATTCGTGGCTAAAAAAATAAAAACTTTGCGACTTAGTGCCTTCGTGGCAAAACCATATGGAACAGAAAAAAGAAAATAACGCACAGCACTTTCTCGATTTAATTCAGAAATCACGAAAAGGAAAGTTTAAAGTCTACATTGGCATGAGCGCCGGTGTGGGTAAAACTTATCGGATGTTACAAGAAGCACATTCGCTGTTGAAAAACGGAATTGATGTAAAAATTGGTTACATCGAAACACATATGCGAAAAGAAACGCATGAACTTTTATCTGGTTTGCCTGTGATTCCACGGCGAACCATTTTCTATAAAGGAAAAGAGCTAGAAGAACTTGACGTGCAGGCTATTATCAATCTGAGACCTGAAGTGGTAATTGTGGATGAACTGGCACACACAAATGTTGAAGGAAGCAAAAACGAAAAACGCTGGCAGGATGTTTTAGAGATTCTGGAAGCGGGAATCAATGTGATTTCGGCAGTGAATATTCAGCATATTGAAAGTCTGAATGAAGATGTAAAACGGATTACAGGAATTGATGTTCAGGAACGTATTCCGGATAATGTGTTGCGACTGGCAGATGAAGTCGTGAATATCGATTTGACTTCTGAAGATTTGATTGCGCGTTTGAAGGAAGGAAAAATTTATACTGCCGATAAAATCCAGACGGCTTTGACAAATTTTTTTAAATCGGATCAAATTCTGCAATTACGTGAATTGGCCCTGAAAGAAGTAGCGAGTCAGGTGGTGAGAAAAGTCGAAAGCGAAGTACCTCAACTACATGCTTTGAGACATGAAAAACTGTTGGCATGTATCAGCAGTAATGATAAAACAGCCAAAATCGTGATTAGAAAAGCGGCTCGTCTGGCAAGTTATTACAACGGATCCTGGTATGTTTTGTATGTAGAAACTCCTAAAGAAAGCAGTACAAAAATTGCATTAGACAAACAACGCCATCTAATTAATAATTTTAAACTGGCAGTACAATTGGGTGCTGAAGTGATTAAAACAGAGAACAAAAATATTGCAGATGCTATTTTGATTGCGGTGGAAGAAAAACATATTACAACTGTTTGCATCGGAAAACCGCATTTGAATTTATTTAAAGTAATTTTGTCTACAACGATTTTCAGACGCTTATTAAATAGCTTGTCTTTATCGAATGTAGACCTTGTTATTTTATCGTAAATTTTCTAACCATAATAGTCGTTTTAAACCATGTAAGTTATATAAGTTCATTTAAATTGGAAATCTGAAAAATTTAACCGCAAAGAACGCAAAGGTTTACGCTAAGTTCGTTAAAGTTTTTAACCTTTCCTTAATTATGCATCCTCTTATATAACTTATATGGTTCAAAAAAAAATAAAATGTTTTTAAAATAAACATCATGAGAATTAAAACTAAATTGAATCTGGGAGTTGGATTGTTATTTTTAATGATAATCATACTTTCATTAGTCAGTGGCTATTCTGTTTTTTTGATAAAAGCAGACACGGAGAATATTCTGAAAGCGAATTACAACACGCTGGAATATTCCAGAAATATGATTTTGTCTTTGGATGAAACTAAAATGAGTACGGATAATAAACTGCATACATTTAAAGAATATCTTGCAAAACAGACTCAGAATGTTACTGAACCCGGAGAAAAAGAAGCAACAGCAAGTCTTGAAAAAAGCTTTGCACTTTTAGAAAAAAACAGTACTGACGAAGCTGTAAAAACACAAATCAGACAGGATATTTTTGCGATTATGAAACTCAATCTCGATGCCATAAAGCAAAAAAGTGATATCGCCAAACATACCGCTGAAACTGCCAATTTATGGATTGCCATTGTGGGGACTTTGTGTTTTTTGATCGCCTTTAATCTACTGGTGAATTTACCCAATAACATTGCGAACCCCATTAAGGAATTGACTCAGAGTATTAAGGAAATTGCAAATAAAAATTATTCGGAGCGTGTGCATTTTACTAATCATAACGAATATGGAGATCTCGCCAAATCGTTTAATACCATGGCGCAAAAACTCCAGGAATACAACAATAGTAATTTGTATAAATTGTTCTTTGAGAAAAAACGACTGGAAACCCTTATCAATAACATGCACGATCCTATTATTGGATTGGATAATGAGGGCATTATTTTGTTTGTGAATGATGAAGCACTAAAAATAATCGGAATGAAATCTGAAGATGTTATCGGGAAATCGGCTTCTACTCTAGCGTTGTCAAATGACCTAATTCGTTCTTTGATTTTGAAAGAATTAGCAACTGATTCTCAGAAAAAACAACCAATGAAGATTTTCGCTCACGGAAAAGAAAGTTATTTTGATAAAGAAACTATCAACATCACGATAACTCCAACAGGTGAAGAAAAAGAAATCAATATTGGTGATGTCATTATTCTGCGAAATATTACTTTATTTAAAGAACTTGATTTTGCGAAAACAAATTTTATTGCCACCGTTTCACACGAATTAAAAACCCCTATTGCTTCTATAAAACTGAGTCTTCAATTGCTTCAAAACAATAAAACAGGCGATATGAACGACGATCAAAAACAATTGGTAGAAAGCATTAAAGATGATAGCCAAAGGTTATTGAAAATTACCGGAGAATTACTGAATTTATCACAACTGGAAACCGGAAATATTCAGCTGAATATTGAAAAAAGTAATCCGTATGCTATTGTAAATTATGCTGTTGAAGCGGTAAAAGTTCAGGCCGATCAAAAACAAATTAAATTGGTTATTGATGCCGATGAAAATCTTCAAAACGTAAAAGCCGACAGCGAAAAAACAGGCTGGGTTTTGATTAATTATCTTTCAAATGCGATTACGTATTCTTCTGAAAAAAGTACGATTGTTATCAAATTAAAAGAAGAAAAGGATCAGATTGTTTTTCAGGTGATCGATACCGGAAAAGGAATCGATGCGCGATACAAAGACAAAGTTTTTGATAAATATTTTCAGATTCCCGGCAGTCAGAAATCAGGAACCGGATTAGGTTTAGCCATTAGCAAAGAATTTATCGAAGCGCAAAATGGAATTATTGGTGTCGAAAGTAATTTAGGTTTGGGAAGTACGTTTTGGTTTTCGTTGAAAGTATAAAAAAGAGCCGGAGGCTCGACCAATATTGTAGGGCTGGATTTTAATCCAGTTTTTTCGCCACAGATTTCACAGATTAAAAGGATTTTTTTTTAGTTTACGTTGAAAGTGTAAAAAAGAGCCGGAGGCTCGGCCAATATTGTAGGGCTGGATTTTAATCCAGTTCCGCATAAAACAGGTCGTTCCTACGGAATTTTAAAAATTTATAAATCTAATTTTCAACGGATTAAAATCCGTTGCTACAATATAAATCATTCCTACGGAATTTTATGTAGTCCCTACGGGGCATTTTTACTTGTCGTGATTATCTTTTTCTACCAACATTTAACTCCTAACGGAGTATATCTCAAAGAGATTATATGACATAAATATTTCTTTTTTTCTACCAACATTTAACTTCTAACGGAGTAATATCTCGGAGAGATTATATATTGGTAGAAAAATTTTACACGCGAAATGTTTGTCCCGTAGGGACTACACCTTTAATTGAAAAATAATATTTTTATTTACTATTGAAATTTTCATTGATATTGAATATTTTATCCTCTAATATTTAGCCAATCTTAATCCAATTACTTCATTCAAAGACAACTGATTAATATTCGCTTAAGGTTCAATTAAGCCCAAAATACCTGCATTGAACATTCGTTATTATTGCAACTTATAACAATAACGAAAGATGTTTTACAAAACGATTTCTCTGGTATTTCTATTCGGATTTTTTTCTGCAAATGCACAGCAAAATGATTCGATAACCAAAATTGACAGTACTTCACATAACCTGAAATTCAATTACAAACAATTAATTATTCCGGGAGTATTAATTGGATACGGCGTTATTGGAATTGGAAATGATCAGCTCTTAAGTTTTAATCATCAAATTAAATCAGAAGTTACAGAAGATATTGACGAGAAGATTACGATTGATGATTTCTCTCAATACGCACCTGCAGCTTCAGTTTATGCTTTGAATGCTTTTGGTGTAAAAGGCAAGAATAATATGCGGGATCGATCTGTGATATTTGTGACTTCATACGCTATTATGGCGACAACGATTTTGGGTTTAAAATCGATTGTACATGAAGAAAGGCCAGACGGCAGTTCGAACAATTCTTTCCCTTCCGGACATACTGCAACTGCTTTTGCCGGAGCTGAATTTTTATGGCAGGAATACAAAGACAAATCGATTTGGTACGGAATCGCAGGTTATGCCGTTGCAACCGGAACGGGATTATTTAGAATTTACAACAATCGCCATTGGTTAACAGATGTTGCTGCCGGAGCCGGAATTGGGATTTTGAGTACTAAACTGGCCTATTGGATGAATCCGTATATTACCCGAAAATTATTCAAATCATCGTCTGAAAGTAATTCAACTTCTATGATAATGCCGTTCTATAATGGACAACAATATGGGTTGGGTTTTGTGAAGGTTTTTTAGATTTTTTTGACACTAAGATTCAAAGTTTATTTATAGCCACTCCCGATAGCTATCGGGATTCACAGATTAAAAAAATTTTTAATGACTTTGTCTAGATTTTTCAGCCACGAATTCACGAATTTTAATTTAAAATAATTCGTGAATTCGCGGCGAAAAAAAATGCTTCAAATCTGCAACAAAAAACTTTTCTAAGTATTCGAAGTATTATTCTTAATCTCCATAACCTCTCTTTTCACTTCTAGAAGCAAATCTTTCATACTTTGAGATTCTGTCTGTTCATGGCGTTTATCGCTTCGGCCAATGTTGCATTCGTATTCCCAGATTTCTAAAATATCTGAGGCTTTTACTTCGTAATTCGGATAAAAACGATTGTCTGATTCCAAAACCAACGCATTCTTTTTGTTTTTGTTGAGACGTTTGTACACCATTCCTTCATTTTTGGTAATCAGGATATAGGTTCTACCATCCATCACCTCTCCCAGCCTTTCGACATAACGGCCAATAATAATAGATCCGTCTTCATGTGGCGGCATCGAATCGCCTTCTACAGGAAATCCGCGGTGTTTTCCCGGTCCTAAAAACGGAAGCGAAACCTGCTGCAGACTCTCGATATATTCGGGATCGGCATATCCGTTTAGATATCCTGCTTTTGCTTTTTGAGATACAATTTCGATATAATTCTCCCCAAAACTATCTACTTGTATGGGTAAAATAAGTCGGTTGCCTTCTAGTTTTATCAGGTTTTCTATATTGATTTTACGTATATCGACAGACAATAATAAATCAATACTCATATGAAAATACAAAGCAATCTGCTTTAAAATATCATATGGCGCTTCGGAGGTTCCATCTTCGTATTTAACGTATCTTCCTCGGGTAATTCTAAGGTTTTCAGCTAATTTCTCCTGAGATATTTTATGCTTAACCCTCAATGCTCTGATGTTATCTGAAAATAAGGACATAATTAATTTGTTATAATTTGGAACAACAAATATACAAAAAAATGTTATCATCTGTACTAATTTTGTTTCATACAAAAACAAGGAAATGGCAAGGGCAATTGTACACATGGATTTGGATACCTTTTTTGTATCCTGCGAGAGACTAACCAACTCAGAATTAAGTGGTATTCCGCTTATTATTGGCGGTGGCGATCGTGGTGTTGTAGCCTCATGTTCGTATGAAGCCAGAAAATTTGGAGTACGCTCTGCGATGCCTATTCACATGGCGATGAAACTTTGTCCGCAAGCCAAAATTATCAAAGGCGATATGGAATTATATTCTCGATTGTCACATGATGTTACGCAAGTGATTCAGGAAAAAGCACCGATAATGGAAAAAGCCAGTATCGATGAATTTTATCTTGACATTACCGGAATGGACAAATTTCACGGCAGTTACAAATGGACAGATGAATTGGCACAATCTGTTATTAAAGAAACCGGATTGCCTATTAGTTTTTCGTTATCTGTTAACAAAACTGTTTCTAAAATTGCCACTGGCGAAGGCAAACCAAAAGGAAATTTAGAAATTCCAGAAGGCAATGTACAGTCTTTTTTGAATCCGTTGTCGATACAGAAAATACCTATGGTGGGGAATGTCACTTTTCAGCTCTTATCCCGAATTGGCGTTCGCAAAATTCAGACTTTATCTGAAATGCCTCCCGAAGTTTTACAACAAATGATTGGTAAAAACGGTCTGGACATCTGGAAAAAAGCCAACGGAATAGATCATACGCCTGTAGAACCTTATACCGAAAGAAAATCAATTTCAACCGAACATACTTTTTCTCAGGACACGATCGATATTATCATGCTAAAATCGATATTAATAGGCATGGTCGAAAAACTGGCTTTTCAATTGCGATCTGAGCAATGGTTAACCTCGACCATTACGGTTAAAATACGCTACGCCAATTTTGATACCGAAACCAAACAATGTAAAATAGCTTATACTTCAGCAGATCATATCCTGACCAAAAATGTGATGGAATTATTTGATAAAGTATATCAGCGCCGAATGCGATTGCGCCTGATTGGTATTCGCTTTAGTGGATTGGTTCGCGGAACGTATCAAATTGATCTTTTTGAAGATACCGAGGAAATGCTTTCGCTTTATGCCGCGATGGATAAAATGAAAAGCCGTTATGGTTTTGATGCTGTCATGCGTTGCGCCGGAGCTTCTTTTAAACCTAATAATAAAGATGAAATTTTAAAACGTATCAAATAAATCATGTATCTCAATTGTCATTCTTTTCATTCTCTGCGTTACGGCACAATTCCTCTCGACAAACTCGTTGAGCAAGCCGTCTTGTATGGTGTAAAAGCTATGGCACTTACTGATATTAATACCGTTACCGGAATTTACGATTTTATGAGAGCTTGCGAATCCAAAGGAATTAAACCTCTTGTGGGAATGGAATTTCGATTTAATCATGAATTTCGATATATCGGCTTAGCCAAAAATGCCAGCGGACTTGGCGAAATGAATCGTTTTTTGACGGATCATAATTTCAGCGGAGAATCTTTGCCATTGATTGCTCCGGAATTTGATTCGGTTTTTGTGATTTATACTTTAGAAAATGCTCCTGAATTTCTTCGCGAAAATGAATTTATCGGAATTCGTCCGGATGAAGTTTTAAGACTTCTTACTTCGGAACATAAAAACAAAATAGCCAAAATGGTGGTGTTGCAATCAGTGACTTTTAGCAATAAAAGAGAATTTAATCTGCATAAAATTCTACGAGCGATTGATACGAATATCATTTTATCGAGACTTACAGAAACTGATTATTGTAAAACTTCTGAGAAAATGCTCCCGCCAGAATCGCTTTTACCATTTTATGAAAGTTATCCTGAAATCATTGCCAACACGCAAAGAATAATCGATTCTTGTAATTTTCAATATGATTTCTCAATTAAAAGAAATAAAAAATTCTTTACCGGAAGTCGCGAGAGTGATCTCAAAAAACTAACAGAATTGGCCGAAAAAGGTTTTGAATGGCGTTATGAAAAAGAAAACACAATTGCTCGAAAACGTGTAGAAAAAGAACTAAAAGTTATTGACGAATTACAATTCAGTGGTTATTTTTTAATCACTTGGGACATTGTCAGATACAGCAACAGTCAGGGATTCATGCACATCGGGCGTGGAAGCGGTGCCAACAGCATTATTGCCTATTGTCTCGGAATTACCGATATCTGTCCAATTGAACTTGATCTGTATTTTGAGCGTTTTTTAAATTTAAATCGAAAAAGCCCTCCTGATTTTGATATTGACTGGAGCTGGAAAGAACGTAATACCATTTTAGAATATATCTTCAATAAATACGGAAAAGACCATGTTGCTTTTTGTGGCACCAATGTCGAGTTCAAACACCGTTCAATTTTTAGGGAAGTCGGAAAAGTTTTTGGTCTTCCGAAAGAAGAACTGGATATGCTGGCCAAAAATCCTATGGCCTTACACGAAACCAATTCTATTGTAAAACTAGTTCAGGAATACAGCCTGATGATGAATAAATATCCAAATCAGCGAAGTATGCACGCTTGCGGAATTATCATTTCTGAAGAACCAATTACGGATTATACGCCGCTGGAAATGCCTCCGAAAGGATTTCCTATCGTACTTTTCGATATGCACATTGCAGAAGAAATTGGTTTTGATAAATTCGATATTCTGAGTCAGCGTGGTATTGGTCATATTGATGACAGCGTAAAACTCATTGAGAAAAACCGAGGGATTAAAGTGGATATTCGCAATACTTCGATCTCAAAAGATGAAGCAGTTTGTAATGTTCATTTGGCACAAGGCAAAACTATTGGCTGTTTTTATATCGAAAGCCCTGCTATGCGCGGATTATTACGTCGATTGAATTGTGATAATTATAAGATCTTAGTTGCTGCTTCTTCTATTATTCGTCCCGGCGTAGCACAATCCGGAATGATGAAAGAGTATATTTTTCGTCATAATAATCCGGATCAGTTTCAATATTTTCATGAGGTTTTTAAGGAACATCTTGGCGAAACCTACGGGATTATGGTGTATCAGGAAGATGTGATTAAAATTGCTCAGCATTACGGAGGACTGCCCGCCCCTGATGGTGATATCCTGCGTCGCGCCATGTCGGGAAAAGGCCGTTCTATGGAGGCTTTACAAAAAGTAAAAGATAACTTTTTTGCCTGTTGTGCAGAGAAAGGACATCCTGAAGCACTAAGTCAGGAAATTTACCGCCAAATTGAATCCTTTGCCGGGTTTTCGTTTTGCAAAGCGCACTCAGCTTCTTACGCTGTTGAGAGTTATCAGAGTTTATATCTCAAGATCAATTATCCTGTAGAATTTATGACAGCGGTAATCAACAATCAGGGTGGCTTTTACAGAACCGAAGTGTATATACATGAAGCCCGAATGTCTGGCGGAACAGTTCTTAATCCGTGTGTGAATAAAAGTGAATATCAAACTACGGTGTACGGAACTGATATTTATCTCGGTTTTATGCATTTGCAGAGTTTAGAATCTAAAACGGCTCATTTAATCGAATCGGATCGGGATAAGAATGGAGATTTTCTTTCTTTGGAAGATTTCATCAATCGCATTCCAATTGGGATTGAGAGCATGAAAATCCTGATTTTTATAGATGCTTTTCGTTTTACAGGAAAAACCAAAAATCAGCTTTTGGTCGTTGCCAGTTTACTTTTAAACAATTTCAAACCCGAAAACAGAAGTTTGATGCTGCTGCAGGAACCTGTAAAAGAGTACAAGCTCCCAACTTTAGAACGTTCTTTATATGAAGATGCTTTTGATGAAATCGAATTACTGAGTTTCCCCGTATCCTGTACCGTTTTTGATTTGCTTCAAACCAAACATCGTGGCGATATTATGGCCAAAGATTTAGTGATTCATCATAAAAAACAAGTCCGTATGCTGGCGTATCTGATTTCCAGAAAACAAGTTCCCACAAAAAAAGGTAATATGTATTTCGGAACCTGGATCGATCACGAAGGCACTTATTTTGATACAGCTCATTTTCCGGATTGTCTGGCACAATTTCCTTTTCAGGGCGGAGGTTGTTACCTGCTTTTAGGAACTGTCGAGGTCGATTATCATTTCCCAACGATCACGATTACCAAAATGGCCAAGATGCCTTTTATTCCTGATCCGCGTTATATGGATGCTAAAGATCAATATAAAACACAGCGTTTGATCAAGGAGGATGTGAGTCCTACGCATCGGGAACCCTATCCGCAAGGACATGAAATTAATTTACCCAGACACCGAATGAAATTTCAAAACTAAAAATCGTTGAACATAATTTTTAAACACATAGAAACATAGTTTTAAAATAATAAAAAAGACGTTTCACTTGTCTAAATACACATAACTATGTGAGAAAATCATGATTTTATAAAAGGATCTTATATTTAAAAATTAAATCTATGTTTCTATGTGTTAAACATTTAAACGACACAAGAAGAAATTACGTTATATTAAAGAGATGAAAAAGCAAGAATATGCCATAGTAGATATCGAAACCACTGGTGGAAACGCCAGTGGCAGCCGCATTACAGAAATTGCGATCATCATTCATGACGGAGAAAACGTGATTGATCGTTATGAAACGCTTGTGAATCCTGAAAAAGAAATACCTATTTCGATTTTTGCCTTAACAGGAATCAATAATGAAATGGTAGCTAATGCACCAATATTTGATGATATTTCAGATAAAGTGTTGGAAATGCTTACTGATCGTGTTTTCGTTGCCCATAATGTCAACTTTGATTATTCGTTTGTTCGCCATCAACTCGAACAAGCGGGTTTTAAATGGACAGCCAGAAAGTTATGTACCGTTCGTGCGGCACGAAAAATCAGACCCGGTTTAGGATCTTATAGTTTAGGGAATCTTTGTAATTCATTGGATATTTCTTTAGAAAACAGGCATCGTGCCGGTGGTGATGCAGATGCAACCGCCATATTATTTTCACGATTACTCAAATGGGATGATGAAGGTCATATCGAAAAAATGATCAAAGCAACATCACTAGATCAGCGATTACCGCCTAATCTTCCGCCTGACGATTTTAATAATTTACCGGAGAAACCCGGTGTCTATTATTTTTATAATGAGGTCAAAAAGGTAATTTATGTTGGAAAAGCCATCAACTTAAAAAAACGCGTTGCCTCTCATTTTAGCGGTCATAAGATCAATCCGCAAAGACAGCATTTTTTAAGGGACATACATTCTATTTCTTTTGAAGTCTGTGGCAACGAATTAATGGCGCTACTTTTAGAATGTACCGAAATCAAGCACCTTTGGCCCACTTATAACAGGGCTTTAAAACGTTTTGAACCTAAATACGGACTTTATCAATATGAAGCCCGCAACGGATACAAATATCTGGCAATTGGAAAACTCAATAAATTTCAATCGTGTATTGAACATTTTAGCAGTATACACGAAGGAACAAATATGCTGCGAAGCCTGGCAGAACAATTTGAAATCGATTATAGGTTTTGCAAATATTTAAGACCTCAGGACGGTGAAATATTTCAAAATAATGATATAACAGATTTGCCGGATGCCGCGATCCATAATGAGCAAGTCGACAATGCTATCGAATTTTTATTAAACAACAGACCCACATTTGCGATCATAGAAAAAGGAAGATCATCACACGAACGCAGTTGTATCTGGATCGAAAATGGTCATTTTTATGGTATGGGATATATTCCATATGATGTTGCAATTACGGATCCGTCAGAAGTAAAAAATTATACTACGCCTTATAAAAGCAATCAATACATTGTGCAGTTGATTTTTGCTTACGCAGAAAAAAATCCGCGTAAAGTATTCTTTAACAAACAGTTTATGAAATAAGGATATGATTTTATGTAATTATAAAGGCGCAAAAAGCTGTAAATTTAATAATACAACCTAATTAAATCTACTATGAAAATAGCAACTTATAACGTCAACGGGGTCAACGGACGCTTAAACGTATTACTGAAATGGCTTGAAGAAACTAATCCGGATATTGTATGCCTTCAGGAATTAAAAGCGCCACAGGATAATTTCCCTGTTAAAGCAATTAATGATGCCGGTTACAATGCGATTTGGCACGGACAGAAACAATGGAATGGCGTTGCGATTCTGGCGCGTAATATGGCGATTGAGGAAGTAACGCGCGTTCTTCCGGGAGACGACGAAGATGTTCAAAGTCGGTATATCGAAGCTTTGATAAACGGAATTGTAATTGCATGTCTTTATCTCCCAAACGGAAATCCTGCGCCAGGACCAAAATTAGAATATAAACTAAAATGGTTTGATCGTCTGGCTGATCGTGCAGCAACGCTTTTGAGTTTAAAAATTCCGGTAATATTGGTTGGAGATTATAATGTGATGCCAACAGAACTAGATGTTTATAAACCTGAGAAATGGGCAAATGATGCACTTTTTTTGCCTCAAGTACGAAAAGCTTTCAAGGATATTGTTTCTCAGGGATGGACAGATGCGATTCGAACTTTATATCCTAATGAGAAAATTTACACTTTTTGGGATTATTTCAGAAAGGCTTACGAACGGGACGCAGGACTTAGAATTGATCATTTTTTACTAAGTCCGCAACTAGCAAAAAAACTAATTTCCGGAGGAGTTGACCGCCATGTACGGGGATGGGAAAAAACAAGCGACCATGCTCCGGTATGGATTGAAATTGACACAAAATAACTGAACAATGACACTATTTAGCGATACCGAATTATTTGCCACAGGTTTAGCAGGAAAAAAAATATTTGACCTGCCTGATGCAGAACTTATTTTGATCGATAATTTCTTCAGCAAAGAAGAATCTGATCGTTTTTATGAAAAACTACTTCATCAAACCAAATGGAGAGAATATGAAATGGAAATGTATGATAAAATTGTTACTGCTCCCCGAATGATTTCCTGGTACGAAGACAAAGATAATGTTGGGGCAGATCAGAACGGCCCTAACTGGACGTATGAACTGTTGACTATCAGAGGCCGGGTTGAAAGAGAAACTCAGCTTGATTTTAATAGTCTGTTACTCAATTTATATCGGGACGGGAATGATGGTGTTTCGTGGCACAGCGATAAAGAACATAATTCAGGCCCAAACCCGATTATTGCTTCGGTAACTTTTGGTGAAACCAGAATGTTTCGGTTGCGTCATAAATTCCGTAAAGAGATTCCCCAGGTAGAAATTCCTTTGCATCACGGATCCTTTTTATTGATGGCAGGAACAACCAATAGTTTCTGGCAGCATCAGGTTCCTAAAACAGCCAAAAATGTATTGCCAAGAATCAATTTAACCTTTAGAAGAACTAAACGAAGTGAATGATTATAAACCACTCAAAATGAGTTTTTTTTGATTACAAAACGACGAGGAAAATTCCTCCTCTAAAAGTTAAAATACTCAGTACATGAACCTTTTATTAGGCAGAACCTATCTTTTTTACTACTTTTGCAACCTTTTTTTATATATACATTACCAAAATGGCTCACTCAAACAATGATTTATTGCGTTTCTTAGATGCGCAAAACAAACTTTATCTTACTGCTCTTTCTGAAATCAAAAAAGGAAAAAAAGAGACTCACTGGATGTGGTTCATTTTTCCTCAGATTAAAGGATTAGGCAAGAGCGATACTGCGAATTATTACGCCATTAACGATCTAAAAGAAGCAACTGAATTCCTGGAACATCCTATTTTAGGAAAACATCTTATAGAGATTTCTGAACTGTTTTTGACTTTTAAAAGAAAATCAGCAGACGGAATTTTAGGAGATCTGGATGCGCGTAAATTACGTTCTTCTATGACTTTATTTTCTTTAACAGAAAATACAAATCCTGTATTTCAGGAAGTATTAGAAGCTTTTTTCTCCGGAGAATCAGACCCGCTTACTTTGTCCATTATTAATTCATCTATAAAATCTTCTCTTGAAACTGAAATGGCATAATTGTCATTAACATTCATTAGATTATTTACATTTAAGACACTACATTTTTTGCTTTGGCAATTGGTAGTGTCTTTTTTTTTAGCCCAAAGATTTGGCGGATTAAACGGATTTACACGGATTTTTTATTACTAAAAATAGAGCACAAAAAATACCTTGCTATAAACAAGGCATTTTATATTTGAAGCAAATTAAGTAAAGTAAAAAGAAAACCTGCGTAAATCTGTTTAATCCGTAAAACCCGTGGGCAAAATTAAACTTTGAACCTTTGTTCCTCTGAACCTTTGTCCATTCTTACTGTTCTTTTGGTTTCGTCAAGTAATATACCGGAATTCCTGTTAGCATTATCAAAACTCCCCAACCACAAGTCGAGAATTTTGTGATTAATAACGAAATACAAACTGCACTTGCAATTACGATATATAACAAAGGCAAAAACGGATATCCAAAAGCTTTATAAGGTCTTTCTACATGCGGCATTTTTTTGCGTAAAATAAAAATTCCGTAGATAGTCAGGATGTAAAAAATCAAAACAATGATGATTACGAAATCTAATAAATCTCCGTATTTCCCTGTCAGACACAAAGCCGAAGCCCAGATACATTGCGCCCATAAAGCCCATGATGGTACACTGAATTTATTTAGAACAGCTGCTTTTTTAAAGAATAAACCATCCGTTGCCATTGTATAATATACTCTTGCTCCCGCCATGATTAATCCGTTATTACACGCAAAAGTCGAAATCATAATCATAATGGCGATAATCAGTGTTCCGATATTTCCAAAGATATATTGTGAAGCCACAACTGCCACCCTATCAGATTTTGCCGTTGCAATTTCGTCTAACGGAATCACTGCCAAATACATCAAATTGGTCAGAACATAAATAATAGTCACAATAAAAGTTCCTAAAAACAAACTGAAACCAACGTTACGCTTCGGGTTTTTAATTTCTCCTGCAATAAAGGTTACACCATTCCAGGCATCACTGGAAAATAAAGATCCCACCATTGCAGCCGAAATTCCGCTAATCAAAGCCGTTCCGCTAATTGGCAGCCACGAACTGGTATCTTTATTAAACGAACGTGTTGTCCAGGCATCTGCCCAGTTGGCATCCCAAACCGAAGCTTTTGCAGCCAATGTTAGCCCGAAAATAATTAAACCCAGCAAGGATAAAATTTTAATAATCGTAAGGACCGTTTGTAGAATTTTTCCGTTTTTGACACCACGGCTGTTAATAAAAGTTAGTAAAACAATCGTTAGGATCGAAACAATCTGAGCTGCATTAAGTTTAAAAGAACCCAATTCATAAAGAATGTTTTCATCGCTTAACGGTTCATACAGATAAGCTGCAAACTTTGAGAAAGCTACACCAACGGCAGCAATTGTTCCGGTCTGAATGACAGCAAAAAAACTCCAGCCGTACAAAAAAGCAATAAGTTTATTATACGCTTCTTTCAGGTAAACATATTGTCCTCCCGCTTTGGGGAACATCGCACTAAGCTCGCCGTAACTTACAGCGGCAATAATAGTAATCAATCCTGAGATGAGCCAAATAAGCGTTAGCCATCCGGCTGACCCCACTTGTCTGGCGATATCGGCACTCACGATAAATATCCCCGATCCGATCATAGAACCTACCACAAGCATGGTTCCGTCTAATAATCCGAGTTCTCTTTTAAAATGTTCCTGGTCTTTTTCCTGCATGGTTTTGGTTTTTGGGTTGGTTAAAGATATACTTTTTTCTGAAATTTTAGATTTTAGATTGTTGATTTTAGATTCTTATTAAAAGCCTCATTCTGAACGATCATATTACTAAATGAGAACAGCTTTTAAACCTAAAATTGTCAAATTCTAAAATCTAAATTCCAAAATCTAACAATCTAAAATAAATTGGGCGTGTCCCTTCGGGTCGGGCTTTCGGCTAAATTCCCAATTAATAAAAACTACGGTTAAAAAGCCTTGTTTTTCTAAATCGGGAGATACCGCCTCTATCCCTCACGCAAATTCTGTTTTCATTAGAAATTTAGCTTAACAATCTCGTTTACGGATTTCCATAAAATAATAGTTTTTTATCTGGTTACATTTGGCATACAATAAGAGTATCTAACACTTGCAATTCTATATTAAATCACAATGAAAAAATTATCACTGATCCTGTTATTACTTATTCTTAATTCCTGTGCTACCAATTATTATTTTGTAAACATTGATGAAGACACTACTATTTTCACTTCTAAAGATGGAAAAAAATCAGTAACTACGATTCCTAAAGGATCCTCTGCATACATTAATAGAAGTGATAAAACAGCAAGAAAAGTAAAATGGAAAAAATTTAAAGGCTGGGCTGTAAATCCTGCATATAGCAATAGAATCTTTTCCAGCAATTCAAACAGCAACAGTTATACTAAAGATAGTTATACTAAATCCCCAACAAAAACTTCATCAGGAGGAACTGTTCAGGTAAAAGGTTACACAAGAAAAAACGGGACATATGTTGCTCCTCATACTCGAAGTGCTCCTAGACGAAAATAATCACTAACAATTTAATAACGAACCAAAACATCATGAAATTATTTATAACCTCATTAATAATTGTGCTTCTTAACGTTGGTACGAAACACACTGAAAGAAAAGAAACGATTAAAACTCAAAATATAAATACAGTAAAGAAAGCCACTTTAAAGACTTTTACTTATGAAGATATTGCCAGATATACTATGGCATCTATTATGGGGCAGCAACCTAAAATAATTACTGCAACCAAAAAAGGAGATTTATACTACGTCTCATATATCAGAAAGTCAGATAATATAAAATTCGATTATAAAATAAAGTTTGAAGGCAATAAAATTCTTTGGTCTAATATTGATGGAAGATGGAGAAACTCTCAATATGATGAAAAAGTTACTTTTATCGAAAAAAACAATAAACTTTCTATAATTCAAATTTTTAGTGACGGCTCTAAAGATGTTCAAGAATATAAAAAGGGTCAATAAAAATCTAACTTTTAAACAACGCAAGTAGATATTTTATACTTTAGCAAAGATTAGAATCCAGTAAAGGAGAAACAACAATTTATAGAAATTGAATTATCTTTTTATGTATATAATGTCCCAACAAGAAGAAATAATCAACAAAATTGCACAGGACAAAATAGCCTTTGACCTTGGGATACAGCTATTATTAGAAGATCCGGAATATAATTTTAAAAGTATTTTTACAACTTTAACAAATTACATATTCAATGCTATTCCAGAGAAAACAAATTATAATACTGAAACTTATCAAAATGCTATTAGTACAATTCCTTTAAAACCGACCTATACTCCAATTGTACTTCTAAAAATATTCCCTACGCGAGTTGCTTTTTATAAATTAGCAGAACTTCCTGAAAACGAAAATAAGAAAATTCTAACTTCATTACTCTGGATTTTTAAAGTAACAGACACTGAAAGACGCAATACAGAATGTAAAAATGGTTGCGGGCATTTCTGGCATGAACTAGAATAACCATCAACAGATTTAAAGTCATCCTACACTTTTAGATCTTAGTACCAAAAAAATTTAACGACTGCCTATTCCTGCAGAGCATAAATTAATAACATTCTCTGAAAAACCAAAACAAAACCAGTAAAGCACTAAAAATAAGGCTTTTGGATATTTTTATTTAAATAAATAAAAATTTAACAGGAAAAAATAGATCATTTGTAAAATGAGATTCTTTTTTTATTAAATTTGAGAGAAGTGACAATAGTCATAAATACCATATATTCCATTAACAATTGTTTATTTTTTATCTGTAGAATAACTGTACCTCAAGGATTATTAATACTAAAGAGTTAAACAAAAAAGACTTTATAAGGCAGAAAATTAAAACGTTAACCTACAATCCCGAAAATGATGTCTAAAAATCTATTTTTAAAAAATTTTCGTCTTCCCAACGTTTTTGCCCTTTTAATAATTGTTTTTATTTCCTGTGCCCTGCTAATTTGTATCAACTTTTTTACCATTAAAATATTATCTGCCAACAGAGCTTATGTCAATGGCGAATCGCATTACTCCAAAGGTCAAAAAGACGCTTCCCGCCATCTTATTACTTATTTGTATACTAAAGAACCTAATCAGTGGAAATTGTACACAGAAGAGCTAAAAGTTCCGCAAGGCGATGGCATTGCACGCAGAACACTTTTAGCCGCCGGAGACAATCAAGTGGTACGACAAGGATTTACCACTGGGCGCAATCACAAAGATGACTTAGACGATCTTGTCTGGTTGTTTGTCAATTTTAAGAATATATCATTTTTAGCAAAAGCGATTCACGAATGGGAACAGGGTGATAATTTAATAGATGAGCTCTCTGTTATTGCAACACAAATTAATTATAAAATAGAACACGGTGTACTGACAGCAGCTGATCAGCAAAAATATCTATCCCAAATTAGCGATATCAGCGATAAACTCACTATTAATGAACGTAACTTCTCAAATACTTTGGGAGAAGGAACAAGAAAAATTAAGAGTCTATTAATCATTACTAATATTGTTTTTATCTTAATTATCATTTTAAGTGTCTGCTCCTACTACTCCATAATGGTACGAAGACTTCTTGCTTCTAAAAAAGAAACTGAAATTAAAAATGAAGATTTAATAGTCGTGAACCGCGAATTAGATCGCTTTGTTTATAGCGCATCCCACGATTTAAGATCGCCCATAACTTCATTGAAAGGCTTAATTGAAATTACGCAACTGGAAGATGATATTGACCAGATTAAAGATTATTTGCATTTAATGCATCAAAGTCTTGCTAAACAGGATCAGTTTATCAATGACATCATTGACTATTCGAAAAACAAGCGTAAACAAGTAATCGTTGAACCTGTTAGTTTAAAGGAATTATTTGATGAAGCAATTGCTCAATTGATGCATATCGAAAATGCAAACAAAATTACTTTCACACAAGAATTACAAGTTGATCATATCCAAAGCGACGGATTACGCCTGAAAATAATTATTAGTAACCTAATCTCTAATGCCATAAAATATGCCGACAACAGCAAAGAGGAAATGTTTATCGCCATAAAGACGTATATCGCTGATGGCTGCCATAAAATTGAAATTGCTGACAACGGAATTGGAATTAACGATGAATTTAAAGATTTTATTTTTGAAATGTACTTTGGGACTAATAAGAACAAAGGTTCCGGATTAGGCCTTTATATCGTAAAAGAAGCTGTAGAGCATATTAAAGGAAACATATCAGTATGCTCTGAAAGTACTATTGGAACTAAGTTTACTGTAACAATACCGAACTCAAATGGAATCTAAACCTACATTCTTATTAATTGAAGACAATTTGATTGATCAGCTAATCATAAAACAATTATTCAGGAAAGTACTTAATATTGATCAAATTGTAATTGCTAATAACGGCAGAGAAGGCCTGCAATGGATTAATGGAAATAAAAAACAACAATCCTTAATCATTTTACTAGACATTCAAATGCCAATAATGAATGGCTTTGAATTTTTGGACGAGTTTGATAAACTGAGTACGGAAATTAAGAAAGAAACTCACATCTACGTTCTTTCATCTACTTTAGATTCTGATGAAATCCTGAGAATAAAGGAAAACAATTATGTGAGCGGTTTTTTAAGCAAACCGTTTCCTATTCAGGAATTTAAAAACATCGTTAACTTAGAGAGTTAAGATCTATTGCAGAACACGATTTACCTGTGAAAAACTTCTTTGGTAGTAAGGCTCTTTTGTAGAAGAAATGATAACGCCACCATGAGTTGAAGAGTGAACAAATTTAATTTCTCCGTCAGCAACTTCAACGACCATACCAACATGATTTATATGGCGCCTTCCGTTTGTCTTAAAGAAAATCAAATCTCCTTTTTTAGCCTCTTCAGTACCTACTTTTGTACCAACACGGGATTGCTCGATAGAACTTCTTGGCAATTTTATATCGAAATTATTAAAAGTACAAATCATTAATCCGGAACAATCAAAACCAGCTTTTGTGGTTCCGCCCGATCGATAACGGGTTCCTATGTTCTCAGTTGCATTCATAATCAACTGATTAACCAACTCTGAATGATTACTTACTGTAAACACTGAACTTGTATCCTTATTGATGTCTGAATTATCAGCAACCTGTACAGCCGCTGCTGAGTTATCATTGATTTCCGGAGTTGTTTGCAAACCTGCGGCAGCATCTGCTTTTTCTTTTGATGTATTAATTTTTAACACATAACCTACTGGCAATTTTGCTTTGATAGATGGATTTTGGCGTTCCAATTCTGCAACCGTTATTCCGTATTTTTTAGCAATAGCATATTTAGTTTCCCTTGGCTGTACCTCAACAACAACATCTACATTTTTTGCAGGTATAATTTCCGGTCTCACTTCATCATTTTTAGTGGTACTTTCTGATGGTGTAATCGATGTTTCAGCAATCCGGGTTCCGGATTCAACAGAAAGATCTTCTGTCTGCTGATTGGTTTTTTCTTTTGAAGTCCTGATTTTTAAAACATAGCCTACAGGCAGTTTCTTTTTGATAGATGGATTTTGGCGTTCCAGTTCAGCAACCGTTATTCCGTATTTTTTAGCAATAAGATATTTTGTTTCTTTTGGTTTTACTACAACCGCAACCTCAACATCTGTGAAAGGAATTATTTCCGGTTTTTCTATGCTCTGATTTTTCTTTGTTTTTTCAGTTGACACAATAGCATTAGACGGAATATTAAGCTTCTGTCCTATTTGCAGACCTTCACTTTCAAATGCTGGATTTGCTTTTTTTAAATCATCAACAGAGATATTGTATTTTTTTGAAATTGCCCAAAGATTTTCTTTTTCCTTTACTTCGTGCAATCCTGAATTCGAAATTATTGCAGGAGTTGTATTGGCAGCAATTTCAGTTTTTTTTGCACTAGCTTTTTTATTGTTATTTGGGATTAAGAGTACCGAATTTAGTTTTAGAACTTTAGGCGCATTGGGATTAGCATCTTCAATCTCTTTAGTTTTTACACCATATTTTTTAGCAATTACAGATAGGTTTTCTCCTTTTGATATTTTGTGCTTGATAAATTTCTCCTGAGAAAAAACACCAACACTAAAAAAAAACAATACTATAATTAATCTAAAAACCATACCTATTAAAGTTTAATGAATACTCTTTTAAGTTAAGACAATATTTTAAACTCAAAAAAAGCGAAAATATTACCCAAAAAGCGAATTTAACTTTTTAAAGTAAAAAACACACTATTTTTAACATCTAATTTTGTTCAAATTAACAATTGCAGGATAAAAGTTTCCTCAACACTTTGAAATCAGGTCTTTTATAAATAGTGACCTTTTTTTAATAAAAGCTAATTCAAATCTGATAATAGAATAAAGAACTACTACATTTTAAAAACTTTCCTATTTCGATAACTGGTGGTTATTCCCCTATACTACATGTAAATTTTAAATCAATTTTCTTTCAAAAAATACTCTCGGCATAAAATTTGTACGAATATTTTTTCATATTAACCAATAACCTTACTTTATTAAACTAACTTTAACTCTAAAATAGCTTGAAAAAATTACTTTTCTTTTTTGCCCTTTGTCCTTTATTATCCATTGCACAAAACATACACGGAACTATAGTTTCTCAAAACACTAATCTTCCGCTTGAAAACACCAATGTCTCTGCTCTATCAAGCAAGGTTGGAACAATAACTGATGAAAATGGACAGTTTTCCTTAAAACTTCTATCAAAATTTAAAGGCGACGAAATATTAGAATTCTCTCAAGTGGGATATATTACCACACAGTTTTCTTTAAGTTATCTGGCAAAGAATAACTACAAAGTTTTTCTGGAAGAGGAAGTACAAAATTTATCAAACGTAATCATTGCTGCCACGCACAAATTGAAGTTAAAACTTCCGTATAACAAATTAACACCTATAAAACATGGTGTTTTTTCATTCGGTTCTTTTTTGAAAGATGGAAAAATTTATGTGATTGGTGGTGATACCTCTGTTGAAGCAGATCTACTGCAACTAATTCGGTCAAAAAGAGCTGATTTCAACTTAAACAACTATATGGAAGCTTCAAAACAAATCTCTTTATTTTCTTATTATAGACGAGATTTTTCTATTTATGACATTAAAACTGACACTTGGGAATATCCAAAATTAGAATTAAAAATAAATAAAAGAGCTTATCATAATATTCATTATTACGACAATTCGATCTATATATTAGGCGGGAAAAAATTATTCGTTAATAATAGAAATATTTGGGAATACCTGCAGGATCAAATTGAAGTTTTGGACCTGGAGAAACAAACCATTAAAATCGATAATACAAATCCACATCAGGCTGCTGATTTTGCTTCGTTTACTTATAAGGATAATATTGTTGTCCTAGGAGGATCTATAAGTTCGACTGAAAGCGGCGAAAAAAAATTCACTAACAAAGTACATTTATATAACATTCCTTCGGGATATTGGTACGAACTTACTAATATGCCAACCCCAAAAGAAACGACAGGAATTTTGGTCGATGATAAAATTTATCTCATTGGCGGAAATGATGGCAAACCTTTATCTCAAATAGAAACTTTTGATTTAAACACGCAGGTTTGGCAAACAGAAGGCGAACTATTTTCAGCACTGGACAAACCAGCCATAGCGTATCATGAAAATATGATTTATGCTTACGAAGATCAATTAATATATACTTATGATGTAATGACAAGACAACTTAAAGAATATGAAATGGATTTGGCTTTAAAGTATTCGGCAATGTATTATGACGATAATAAATTATACCTTTTGGGAGGACGTAATGAAAACAGACATACTAAATCTCCTTCCTCTAATGTTTTTAGTATTGATGTTGAAGATTTCAAAAATACAAAACCAACCAGAACTAAGATTTTGTCACAGAAACCAAACATAGTTAAGGCTCATGGCTGATTTGATAATTCCCATTATTTTGAAGATGGATTTATTGAAAGATTTTAAAAACCACAAATCTTCTGATGAAAACAAGTGTCCTAGCCCAGATAGAAGCGGCATCCTTTTTTTATGGCTTTTTCTGCCATAAAAAAAGATATAGCGGATAGCTGGAAATAGCTCCTAAATAAAAAAACGCCCTGTTTTCACAGAGCGTTCTTGTTATAAATGGAATCTTAAAGATTAAGCTTTTCCGGCAGCGATTAAGTTTAATGCTGAACCTGCAACAAACCAGCCAATCTGACCAGCGTTGTAAGTATGGTTTGCCAGAATGATGTCTTTGGTACCATTGGCGTGAACGAATTCTAATGTTAATGGTTTTCCAGGAGCAAACTCAGTTAAATCAGTAAAATTGATAGTATCATCTTCCTGAATTTTATCATAATCCGCTTCGTTTGCAAATGTTAATCCTAAAAGTCCTTGTTTTTTAAGGTTTGTTTCGTGAATACGGGCAAAAGATTTTACCAATACCGCTTTAACACCTAAGAAACGTGGCTCCATTGCAGCATGCTCACGAGATGAACCTTCGCCATAATTGTGATCTCCCACCACGATAGACGGAACTCCAGCGGCTTTGTATGCACGAGCTACAGCAGGAACTGCATCGTAAGTACCGGTTAATTGATTTTTGACAGAGTTTGTTTTTTGGTTGAATGCATTTACTGCACCAATTAACATATTGTTTGAAATATTATCCAAGTGTCCGCGGAAACGCAACCATGGTCCGGCCATAGAAATATGATCGGTAGTACATTTTCCGAAGGCTTTGATCAATAATTTAGCACCTGTAATGTTTTTACCATCCCAGGCATCAAACGGAGCTAATAATTGCAAACGCTCAGATGTTGGACTTACCACTACCTGAACTCCGGAACCGTCTTCTGCCGGAACCTGAAATCCCGGATCTTTAACATCAAATCCTCTTGGAGGCAATTCGTCTCCGGTTGGTGCTTCAAGCATTACTTCTTCGCCATCTTCGTTGATTAGAGTGTCTGTTAAGGGGTTAAAACCTAAGTCACCTGCAATAGCCATAGCGGTAACCAATTCTGGCGAACCTACGAACGCTAAAGTGTTTGGGTTACCATCTGCACGTTTTGAGAAGTTACGATTGAAAGAGTGAACAATAGTGTTTCTTTCTTCTTTCTCTGCTCCTTCTCTATCCCACATACCAATACATGGTCCGCAGGCATTAGCAAAAACGGTAGCACCAATTTTTTCGAATGTATCTATAAATCCGTCTCTTTCGATAGTATAACGAACTACCTCTGAACCCGGAGTAATAGTAAATTGAGATTTAGTTTTTAAGTTTTTAGCACTTACTTGTCTCGCCAAAGAAGCTGCACGAGCGATATCTTCGTAAGAAGAGTTGGTACAAGAACCAATCAGACCTACCTGAATTTGTAAAGGCCAGTTATTTTTGATGGCTGCTTCTTTCATTTTAGAAATTGGAGTAGCTAAATCCGGTGTAAAAGGACCGTTTAAATGTGGTTCTAATTCCGTTAAGTTGATTTCGATAACCTGGTCAAAATATTTTTCAGGGTCAGCATATACTTCCGGATCTCCGGTTAAGTAAGAAGCTACTTTATCTGCCGCATCAGCAACATCAGCTCTGTTTGTAGAACGCAGGTAACGACTCATAGAATCATCATAACCAAAAGTTGAAGTTGTAGCCCCAATTTCAGCACCCATGTTACAAATAGTTCCTTTTCCGGTACAAGACATAGAAGTTGCACCTTCACCAAAATATTCAACGATCGCACCAGTACCTCCTTTTACAGTAAGAATACCGGCAACTTTAAGGATAACATCTTTAGGAGCTGTCCAGCCTGATAATTTACCGGTTAGTTTTACTCCAATTAATTTAGGGAATTTCAGTTCCCAAGCCATACCGGACATAACGTCTACGGCATCAGCTCCACCAACACCAATGGCGACCATTCCTAAACCACCTGCATTTACAGTGTGCGAATCGGTACCAATCATCATTCCACCCGGGAAAGCATAATTTTCAAGTACTACCTGGTGAATAATTCCTGCTCCCGGTTTCCAAAAACCAATTCCGTATTTATTAGAAACTGACGACAAGAAGTCGAAAACTTCATTACTTTGTGTTTTTGCTCTGGCCAAATCTGTTGCAGCATCAACTTTTGCCTGAATCAAGTGATCGCAGTGCACTGTTGTAGGTACTGCTACCTTAGGTTTTCCAGCGTGCATAAATTGCAATAATGCCATTTGCGCAGTTGCATCCTGACATGCTACACGATCCGGTGCAAAATCAACATAATCTACTCCTCTTCCAAACGCCTTGGTTGGATTTCCATCCCAAAGGTGATTGTATAAAATTTTCTCTGTTAACGTAAGTGGACGACCAACAATCTCGCGTGCTTTATCAACACGACCTGGCATGTTCTCATACACTTTTTTAATCATTTCAATATCAAAAGCCATAAGTATAATTGTTTTTGTTTTTTTATTTTGAACATCACAAGTTACAAAAAATAGAGGAGCTGGAAAAGAAAAAGCCTGAGTTTATCAACTCAGGCTTTTTATATATAATGATTATAACTAATCAGGATTACATTACTAACAATTTATGAGAGGGAGCAAACCTTGTCAGGTTAATACCTTCTACTGCTGCTGTATACTCCTCTAATGTAGGAGTTCTTCCAAGAATTGTAGATAAAACTACTACCGGTGTTGAAGAAAGTAATGACTCTCCTTTTTTACCTTCAGTATCTTCTACTACTCTTCCCTGGAAAAGACGTGTTGAAGTTGCCATTACAGTATCTCCTTTTGCTGCTTTTTCCTGGTTCCCCATACAAAGGTTACATCCCGGACGCTCTAAGTACAACATGTTCTCATATTCAGTACGTGCTGCTCCTTTAGGTGCATTATCGTTGAATTCGAAACCAGAGTATCTTTGTAAAACTTCCCAGTCACCTTCGACTTTAAGTTCATCTACAATATTATAAGTAGGTGGAGCCACTACAAGCGGCGCCTTGAATTCAACCTTACCGTGAATATCTTCAATGTTTTTAAGCATCTGAGCCAAAATCTTCATGTCTCCTTTGTGAACCATACAAGAACCGATAAACCCAAGATCTACTTTTTTTACTCCACCATAAAAAGATAAAGGTCTGATGGTATCGTGTGTGTATCTTTTAGAAACATCCGCATTATTTACGTCCGGATCCGCAATCATTGGCTCGATAATCTGATCAAGATCAACAACAACTTCAGCATAATACTTCGCATTTGCATCTGGAGTCAAGGCTGGTTTTTCAGCTGATTTAATCTCTGTAATTCTCTTATCTGCTTTATTGATCAATCCCTGAAGAACTTGTTTCTCATTGTCCATTCCTTTGTCAATCATGATCTGGATTCTGCCTTTTGCAATTTCCAGCGATTCAATTAAGGTATCGTCTTCAGAAATACAGATAGAAGCTTTTGCTTTCATTTCTGCAGTCCAGTCAGTAAATGTAAATGCCTGGTCAGCAGTAAGAGTTCCAAGATGAACCTCGATAATTCTACCCTGGAAAACATTTTCACCACCAAACTTTTTAAGCATCTGAGCTTGTGTAGCGTGAACCACATCACGGAAGTCCATGTAGTCTTTCATCTCTCCTTTGAACGTCACCTTTACAGATTCCGGAATTGGCATTGAAGCTTCTCCAGTAGCCAATGCAAGAGCAACTGTTCCTGAGTCAGCACCAAAAGCTACACCTTTTGACATTCTTGTATGAGAGTCACCACCAATAATGATAGCCCACTCATCAATTGTAATATCGTTAAGTACTTTGTGAATTACATCTGTCATTGCATGATAAACCCCTTTTGGATCACGAGCTGTGATCAAACCAAAATCGTTCATGAATTTCATCAATTTTGGAATGTTTGCCTGCGCTTTTTTATCCCAAACTGAAGCTGTATGACAACCTGATTGGTATGCACCGTCAACGATTGGCGAAATTACTGTAGCAGCCATAGACTCTAATTCCTGAGCAGTCATAAGACCAGTCGTATCCTGAGAACCTACGATATTAACTTCTACACGAACATCTGAACCTGCGTGTAATACTTTACCAGCAGTTATACCAACAGCATTTCTGTTGAAGATTTTTTCTACCGCTGTAAGTCCCTGTCCTTCAACTGAAATTTCTTTTGATGGAGCGAATACAAGTGGAGCTTCGATATCTAAAACTTTTGCCGCTAATGTTTGAAGTTTTTTACCAAAAACAATTGCGTATGATCCTCCAGCTTTGATAAATTCCATTTTCTGAGGCGTAAATGCCTTAGAAATGTCTATCAATTCCTGATCACCGTTGTATAATTTTTTTGTTTTTGTGTTTATTGTAAGTACAGTTCCTGTAGCAACAGAGTATGCTTCTTCAAGAATTGGCTCATTATTCTCATTTCGAATAATATTACCTTCTGCATCCAGCTTTTTTACCCAGTTTTTAAGGTCTAAACCAATACCACCAGTAACGTCAACAGTTGTTAGGAAAATTGGAGAAATACCATTTGTTCCTGCAACGATTGGAGCAATATTAATAAATGGAACATAAGGGCTTGCTTGTTTACCTGTCCAAAGTGCCACGTTGTTTACACCTGACATTCTTGACGAACCTACACCCATTGTACCTTTTTCAGCAATCAACATAACGCTTGCGTCTGGATGTTTTGCCTGTAATGCTTTGATTTCTTCTTGTGCCTGAGGCGTAATCATACATTTACCGTGAAGTTCACGGTCAGAACGTGAGTGCGCCTGGTTACCCGGAGAAAGTAAATCTGTCGAAATATCTCCTTCACCAGCGATATAAGTAACTACTTTAATTTCTTCAACTACTTCTGGCAGTGAAGTAAAAAACTCTGCCTGTGCGTAACTTTTAAGAATTTCAATAGCAATTGGATTACCATTTTTAAATGCTTCTTTAAGACGGTCTGTGTCTGCCTCATAAAGGTAAACTTGTGTCTTAAGAACATCTCCTGCTTGTTTTGCAATAGAAGTATGATCACCAAGCGCTAAATCTAACAACACTTCAATCGAAGGTCCGCCTTTCATATGTGATAATAACTCAAAAGCAAAAGCAGGTGTTATTTCTTTTACTTCGGATTGGCCCAAAATAATTTCCTTTAAAAACTTAGCTTTCGTACCAGCTGCACTAGTAGTACCTGGTACAACATTATAAATAAAAAAGTTCAGAGAATCTTGTCTGTACTCGTTATTCAAATCTTTAATTTGTTCAATGATTTCGCCTAATAATTCAGCGCCATCAATTGGTTTCGGGTTAAGCCCTTGACCTTTTCGTTCTTCAATTTCTTGGATGTAATCCTGATAAATATTCATAATAAAAGTCTTTTCTAGGTATTTTATTTTTTTTGTACGCAAATTTAGGTATTAAAGCCGACAATTAAAAAAAATATAATAGAAGTCGACTTTTCAAAAATTATTATTGCTAAAAAACGATTTTCACTGCTTGTTTTTGTCAAAATATCAATTTTGAATTGAAAAAATAAATTATTGATATTTTAAAATCTTTTCTTTAACAAAGTCGGAATTTGCTGTTATAAATGAAGTCAGATTTTACCTCTATTTAATCAAAGAACGGTTCTAAATAAGAAATTATAACGTTATAGTTACTCTTTTACACCACTTTTTCTTCTGCATTTTAAAAAATCAATTCTAAGATTAAACTTTCATTCATTTTCAAAAAAAATCAAATAAAAAACTTGTAATTCAAATTATTTTATAGCTTTGCAACTCAAAGTGCTTTTAAATAAATATAACTATGAAACACAAATTAGATTTTTTAGAATATTATACTCAAAAACCCGGAGTAAAAATTAGTTTAATCGTAACACTGTTTAGCAGTATTTTTTTAATTATCGCTCTTCTCTGCAAAGAGCATCATGTGCGTAATTACGAATCAATTGATGTATTAAGTCTCATATTCGAATTTGTATATGGAGTTGGAGTTTCCTTCTTAATACTTAGAAAAAAAGAAACCTATATTCATTTAGTTCCTTTCCTGATTCTAAACTGGTTTATTGGGTGCTTTAGTTTAAATACCTTCATCCCTGTTTTTCAGGATCTCCCTGTATGGGTTTATTTAGCCACTCTGGCTTTTTGTCTGTCTAATTTTTTTATTTACAGAAATTCAGATGAAAAGGGAAATACGTCTATTGCTTTTTTCATAAATGGCATATCGTTTTCAATCATTTTATATTTTGCGCTTTACCTGATTCCAATTATGCCATTCTCTTTTATGGGACTTATAGCTTTAGGAGTAGGCTTCTATGGCTTGGTACCGGCACTTGTTATTATTATCCATACAGTCACAATTATTCGATATCTCAGTAACAATAAAATTTATGCTGTTTCTTTTAGCGGAGGTTTTTTAGTGGTATTAATTAGCATGATCGTCTTTACTGCAGGATTAAATATTGAAAGCAGAAAAATAACTCAACTGAACACTATCAATTCATTTGACCAAAACAATGAGCTGCCTCATTATATCTCCATTTCACAGAATTTAAAGCCTAATTTTTTTAACGAAATTCTATTAAAAAAAGACATCGTATACATTCCGCTTCATGATATATTTTCTTTTAACAGTTTTAACTCCTTTGGCAGTAAACAATTTAATGAGCGTAAAATTCATAATCCGTTTATATCAATTGCTTATTTGTTTTGCCAAGACCTTAATCTGGACTACGATGATAAAATAAACATTCTAAAATCAAACTTTGACAAACGATTAGAAACCGAAGAACAATTATGGAGTGGCGACGATTTATTTACCAAAAGCATTAAAGAAGATGTGAAAATTTATCCGGAAACGCGTTTGGCTTATACTGAAATCACAATGAAAATTGCCTGCGAGCAAGAATCCGCGAGAAACGACAAGGAGGCTATTTATTCTTTTCAATTACCGGAAGGTGCTGTTGCAACATCGTTATCATTATGGGTAAACGGAATCGAAAGAAAAGGAATTTTGACTACAAAAGAAAAAGCGAAGGCTGCATATAAACAAATTGTTGGTGTAGAATACCGCGATCCCTCTTTAATGCAATGGAAAGAAGGAAACAAAGTGGTTGTCAGGATTTTCCCGATTAATTATAAAACGCCACGCACTTTTAAATGTGGTTTTACAACTCCTCTAAAAGTCGAAGACAATCAAATGAAATATCAGAGTCTTTCTATAAAAGGCCCGAACATTTCGAACGCCGAAACGATATCAAGAATCCAGACCGTTGGAAATACAAAAATAGAAACCAGCAAAAATTTTGAACGGAATAAGGACCACTACATCAATCAATCGAAAGGATTAGACGAATGGGAAGCTGCTATGCCATTATCAAAAACTCTACAATCAAATTCATTTGTTTGGAAAAATAAAGTGTATGAAGTCAAAGAAATTCAGAAAACAGCTATTCCGTTTACACCTTCAGAAATTATATTAGACCTGAACAGCAGCTGGACGACCAAACAAATCGAATCTTTTGTGGACTTAAATAAAAAGAATTTGTTTGTTATTATAAATGGTGAAAAGAAAGCAATCGATAAAGACAATTTTAAAGCTATGGAATTAGAATTTGAAGATCTGCATTATTCGTTGTTACCGCTTTATAAAATCACTCCAAACAGCTTAATCATCACAAAATGCGGTACGTTTTCTGCTAATTTTGAAGAACTTGAAGATTCCGGTTATTTAAAGGAAATAAGAACCGGAACAAAAGAGCGAAATTTAAAAGTAATTAATATTTCATCTGATATTAATCCGTTCTGGCAGACTGTCAAGGAGCAAAAATATGTAGATTACTTTCAGACGAGCTTAAAAAACAGCTTAGAACTCATTAATAAAAATCAATTTATTCTATTTAAAACAGCAGCGAACACGGTCAATATAGAACCTGCAAATATTGCGATTCAAGAAATTCCGCAAACCAGCGCTACCAAAAGCAATGGACCAAATCATATTTACAGAATGTATGCTTTCGGAAAAGTACTTGAAGAACAGGTTAAAATTCAGAATGATTCACTAGTTCAAAACCAATATGTAGATCTGGCAAAAGATGCCAATATTTTAACGCCAATATCTTCTCTAATCGTTCTTGAAACTGATGCAGATTACAAAAATAACGGAATCGAAAAAAATGTAGACACTTTAGGAAATGCTTCTATCAACAATGACGGTGCTGTTCCTGAACCACACGAATGGGCATTAATTATTCTGGGATCTACAATACTTTTCTTCTATTACAGAAAAAACAAAAAGCAAACTATCTAATGAATTTTATATTTCAATACAAAAACGCAATTACCCTATTGATTCTGGCTTGTTTACTGGCTATGAACTCCAATATAGTGATGTCTGGGCTTGACAGTAATCTATTCGGAATTGTATTTTCAATCGTATTGTTTCTAATTGGGGGTAGAAAAACTTCATTCAATATGAACTACCCTCTTTTAGTTTTAATTTTTATATTAGAATTTATAAGCTTTCGTTTGCATACCAAATCTTTGCATTTTTTAGCTTTAGCATTGCTAGCCTGCTTTTTATATTACAGTCTTACCAGAAAATTTTCATTCATCGCCTTTATCTGTATCTTATTATTCTCATCCGTTTTCAGTACTTTTTTTGATTATTTGACTGTAGAAATCAAACAAACTCTTTGTTACGGCGTATATCTCACTTTAAAAGATTTCATCCCAATAACAAAGATCGAAGGTGTTAATTTTTATATCAACAATGCGAAAATCACTATAGATACGGCATGTATGGGATTGTCGATGTTTAAAACCGGTTTGCTTGTTGGAGCTTTTTTACTGACTCTGGAAGAACGAAAACAACATAAATATTTCAATATCAAACAAATCTTTCTGTTTTGTTTTATGGTGATTTTATTCAATATCATTTCGAATTATTTCAGAATCGTAACTTTAATTTTATTTAATTGCACAGAAGAGAATACTTTACATTACACGATTGGTTTACTTTGTTTTGCATTTTATCAAATTATACCAATGTTATTCTTCATTCGTTTTTTTAAACCTAATCAAGAAGAAACACTCCAGTCAAATTCTAATAAATTTACCTTCTTACTTATTACAATAGCATTTTCAATTGTACTCATAACCAGCTTAGAAATCAAAAAAGAATTGAAACATAATTTGCTCGAAAATTTAAATACAACTTATAATCTTAAAAAAGGAATCTGGATAAGTCCTGAAGTTTTTAAAATTGTAACTCCTGAAAAACTTATCTATATTAAAACTCCGTCACACAATCCTTTGGTCTGCTGGACAGGAACTGGGTATAAAATTATAGAATCGAAAATGATTTCTTCGGACAATGAAAGAATATGGCAGGTAAAAATGGAGAAAAACAACATTCAATATTACTCATATTGGTGGTATGAATGTGATCGCAAAAAATATACTTCGCTAGTTGAAGTCCTTTTAATCAAACTTTTTTATAATAAATCTGTGCGACTTGTAAACGAAACCGGTAAAACCCAATTGATATAAAAAAAGGAGCCGTCTCAAAACAA
>NZ_MUGR01000045.1:0-34398 GCF_002217195.1 Flavobacterium aquidurense
CAAGGATGGCAACTATTCCAGGATGTGTCCAGACGGTAGGATAGCAGCGGCATCCTTTTATATCCGCCGCGGCGGACATAAAAGATATAGCGGATAGCGGGAAACAGCTCCTTATAATGACACGTAAAGTACTGATATGCCACGAATGTCAGGTTTTAAAAATGTCATGTTGTCAGATTATTTTTTATGTGCCGACAGGAAAACTGACAATTTACTTTGGTTTTTTATATTGGCACAAAGATTGACTTATGCCACCTGAGTTATAAAATTAAGTATATCAAAATTAAATATATAAAAAATGGGTAAAATAATCGGAATTGACTTAGGTACGACGAACTCTTGTGTTTCTGTAATGGAAGGTAACGAAGCAGTTGTTATTCCTAACGCAGAAGGAAAAAGAACAACGCCATCTATCATCGCTTTTGTTGAAGGTGGAGAAATTAAAGTAGGTGATCCTGCAAAAAGACAAGCGGTAACGAATCCTACAAAAACGATTGCTTCTATTAAACGTTTTATGGGACACACTTTTGCTGAGACTACAAACGAAGCAAAAAGAGTTTCTTATAAAGTAGTAAAAGGAGACAACAATACTCCACGTGTGGATATTGATGGTCGTCTTTATACTGCTCAGGAATTGTCAGCAATGACTCTTCAAAAAATGAAAAAAACTGCTGAAGACTATTTAGGTCAAACTGTAACTGAAGCGGTTATTACTGTTCCTGCTTACTTTAATGATGCACAACGTCAGGCTACTAAAGAGGCTGGTGAAATTGCAGGTCTTAAAGTAATGCGTATCATCAATGAGCCTACAGCAGCAGCTTTAGCTTATGGATTAGATAAAAAAGGAACAGATCAAAAAATTGCTGTTTACGATTTAGGTGGAGGTACTTTTGATATCTCTGTTCTTGAATTAGGAGACGGTGTATTCGAAGTATTGTCTACAAACGGTGATACTCACTTAGGTGGAGATGATTTTGACCACGAAATTATTGACTGGTTAGCTGACGAATTTAAAGCTGAAGAAGGTATTGATTTACGTCTTGACCCAATGTCATTGCAACGTTTGAAAGAAGCTGCAGAGAAAGCAAAAATTGAATTGTCTTCTTCTTCAGAAACTGAAATCAACTTGCCATACGTAACTGCTACGGCTTCAGGACCAAAACACTTAGTAAAAAAATTATCAAGAGCTAAATTTGAGCAATTAACTGATTCATTAGTTAAACGTTCTATGGAGCCAGTTGCTAAAGCCTTAAAAGATGCAGGTTTATCTACATCTGATATTGACGAAGTTATTCTTGTTGGAGGTTCTACTCGTATGCCAAGAATTGCTGAGGAAGTTGAAAAATTCTTTGGTAAAAAAGCGTCTAAAGGAGTTAACCCTGATGAGGTTGTTGCAATTGGAGCAGCTATTCAAGGTGGAGTTTTATCTGGAGATGTAAAAGATGTATTGTTACTTGACGTTACACCTTTATCTTTAGGTATCGAAACTATGGGTGGTGTATTGACTAAATTAATTGAGTCTAACACAACTATTCCAACTAAAAAATCACAAGTTTTCTCTACTGCTGCTGATTCTCAACCATCTGTTGAAATTCACGTATTGCAAGGTGAAAGAGCTATGGCTGCTGATAACAAAACTATCGGTCGTTTCCACTTAGATGGTATTCCACCAGCACCAAGAGGAGTTCCTCAAATCGAGGTTACTTTTGATATCGATGCGAATGGTATCATCAAAGTTTCTGCAACTGACAAAGGAACAGGAAAATCTCACGATATCCGTATCGAAGCTTCTTCTGGATTAACAGCTGAAGAAATCGAAAAAATGAAAAAAGATGCTGAAGCTAATGCTGACGCTGACAAAATAGCTAAAGAAAGAGCTGAGAAATTAAACGAAGCTGACAGCATGATTTTCCAAACAGAAAGTCAATTGAAAGAGTTAGGAAGCAAACTTGCTGACGACCATAAAGTTGCTGTTGAGTACGCTTTAACTGAATTGAGAATGGCTCACCAATCTCAAGACATTCCAGCTATTCAAACGGCTCTTGACAACATCAATGCAGCTTGGAAAACAGCTACAGAAGCTATGTATGCTCAAGGTGAACAAGGTCAACAAGCTGCTCCACAACAAGAGCAATCTGGAGACAATGTTGAAGACGTTGAATTCGAAGAAGTCAAATAATTACTGATTAACATCAGTTAATAATAAGTGTTAAGCCGCTGTAAACGAAATGTTTACAGCGGTTTTTCTTTTTTATTATTTTTCGTTTCTGCTGTTTTTTAATCGTTTTTTGCCATATATTTGTACCATATTTGTACCGGCACTTAAAAGGAGACAAAGTGGGACTTATGTACCCTTATGGTACCTTAATGGGAGACAAAGACTATGAAAAGATCTGATAAACAATGTCTTAATTGTGGGAAAGAATTCCTGCCTAAAACCGTGACTTCTGTTTACTGCTCGCATGTATGCAGTAAAAAAGCATACAAACTCAAGATGATACGGCTTAAAAAGGAAGCGGAGATCAAAGCGCTTACGGATAAAATACCCCAGAACAGGGCATTTATTTCTGTTGCGGAAGCTGGCATGCTTTTTGGCATTCCCAATAAGTCCCTTTACCGGCTTGTCGGTCAGGGAAAAATTCCTTCAGTTAATCTGGGGACTCGCCTTATAAGAATAGACCGCAGAGTTATAGAAGAGATGTTCGGCCCTGCCCGCAGCCTGGCGCAGGCTGAAAGTGCACCGAAGAAAAAATTATACAGCCTTGAAAAAGAAGACTGCTATTCCATCGGTGAAATAGCTCAGAGATTTCAGATATCAGAAGGTTCTGTCTACAATCATATCAGGAAATATTCAATACCAACCAGGCAGATCGGAAAGCATGTATATGCTCCAAAAAGCGAAATTGATAACTTGTATAACGGAAATGATTTTATATGAAACAATTAGCAAAAACCAAGGTGACTGTGCGTCTTCGAAAAGCAGAAGACCGAAAGGAATGGTATGTCTACATAGAAAGCTATCCTGTTGAGGTTTGTGGAAAGAAAACGCCCCAGAGAATCCGTGAATATTTAAATAGATCCGTAACAACAGTGGAGTGGGACAAGAATAGAACTGCCCGCACGGATGCAGAGGGCATAAAATCCTATAAACCCAGACGCAGCGATAACGGAATAATAATCTGCAGAAGCGAGAGCGACCGCGAGATAATGCTCTATGCTGACGCAGTGCGTAAAATCCGGCAGAAAGAATACGATAATACAGATCTGTACAGTGATGCTGAGAACTTATTGGCTCAGCAGAAAGAAAAAGGAAAAGAGGATTTTATTAAATACATTGCCGCTGTGGCGGCTAAAAGACACGCCCGAAGTTCAAAATCCATTATGATCAATTGGCAGCGGACCAGAGAATTTTTAAAAAACTATTCCAAAGGCAGGCTGATGTTTTCCCAGATTGACGGCAGAATGGCGGAAGATTTTAAACTGTTTCTGCTGACCGCTCCTCTCGGAGGAGGCAAAAAGGGAACCATTTCCCGCAACACTGCCGGAACGTATTTTTCCATATTTAAAGCCGCTTTGAAACAGGCTTTTATTGATGGATATTTAACCGTTGATTTATCTTCAAAAGTAAGAGGCATACCTGAGCAGGAATCAAGACGCGAATATCTTACCATTAAAGAATTGAACGGATTGGCCCAAACGCCCTGCGAAAAAGATGTCCTTAAAAGAGCCGCGCTTTTCTCAGCGCTTACCGGCCTGCGGCATTCCGATATTCAAAAACTCCGCTGGAAAGAGATAAGCCTGGAAGACGGCATGGCCAAACTGCATTTCACGCAGAAAAAGACAAGGGGTGTCGAATATATGCCTATTTCTGAGCAGGCTTTAGATCTCTGTGGAGAGCCAAGGCTTCCCGGGCAGCTTGTGTTTGAGGATCTGATGGACCCGTCGTGGATTTCACGCCCTCTGAAAAAATGGGTTGAATCGGCAGGGATTAAAAAAAATATTACCTTCCACTGCTTCCGCCATACATTTGCAACACTGCAGCTGTCCAGCGGTACAGACATCTATACGGTCAGCAAAATGCTGGGGCATACCAACGTAAAAACTACTGAAATCTACGCCAAAGTAATAGATGAGAAGAAAAACAGAGCTTCGCAGGCAATACAATTGGAATTTTTAAAGAAGTAAGCACAATGAAAATTAAATACTTTGAATATATCACAGTTTACCTGTCTGTTTTTTTAGTATGCGTCTTTGTCGGTGTAATCGGAAGACTGGTGCTGCTGGAAAAAGGTGCCGATGAATATACGGCCGGCGTTTTCTTTTGGATCAGCACTGGATTTGGAGTTTTAATCTTTGCAATTCTAAGTTTATTTCTAAACGATTTGGCTGAGAGATTGGTGAATCGTTTTTTAAAAGCTGAAAAAAATGAATCGCCTGAAAGCCGCATTCCAAATGAAAACCTTGAAAAAACAGAAGAGGAGTTGCAGGATGCTTTAATTAAGCCCGAAATGCCTGAAAATAGAAATGCGGCTATCGATATTCAGCAGTTAAGGGAGCAGCAGCAAAATACAATCAAAAATCAAAAACAAGCCAGAATTGATATTGCCATCCGTTATGCACAGCAGGAGTTTGCCCTGTACTTGTCGGATGATGATTTGAAGCAATTGGGCAGGAATATAATCATATATGCTGAAGGCATAAATTTTGAAAAGATTAAACCGGTAAAAGTTAGAGATCTGTCCAATCTGGATCTGTATCATTTTGGCTGGAATATCTGGAATTGTTTTAAAGTCAGCAGACAGGACAGAGCCGCACAATTTTTAAAATTAACTTTTGCTGACGCTTTAAAAGATGTTGAAGAGAACAGCATTAAAACCCATCTGAAAGATGATGAACAGAAAGGTCTTATAAAGATTATAGAAGATTTTACCGATTTTTAAATGCCAATAACTATAAAGCACTGTGTTTTTCAAGTGTTTTTGCTGTGAAGAAGGACACAGCAGAAACACTTTTTTCATTTGCACTGTAACTGTTAAAAACGATAGCTATGGACACAAACGAAATATCTTTTGAGAACCTGCCCAAAGCAGTAGCACATTTAGTGAAAGAAATTGCCGAGATCAAACTTCTGATTGAGAATGTACAGGTGTATGAATCGAAAGAAAAAAGTATTCCTATTGGTATTGAACAAGCAAGCCGGCTAATAGGGAAAGCAAAGCCTACAATTTACGCTCTTGTAAGGCAGAGAAAAATACCTTGCTATAAATATGGTAAAAAGCTGTATTTTTTTGAAGAAGAAATTTTAGAATGGATTTCTAAAGGGAAAAAGAAAACAATACAGGAAATCGAATCAGAAGTATTGAAATCGAATCATAATCGAAATAAATAGAGGGATAACAAAACTAGCAAATTAAAAATTAATTCAGATTTCGTTTATTTTTAGTGTCTATTGCTGCTTCAGCACAATTTAGCAGATGGCTGTTAAAGATTCTAAAAACAGTGTGTAATTTTATTTAAAATTATAAAATATTTAATTTCGAATATATGTTGTATATCACTTTTTGAATTGATAAAGATCATTTGTGTAGCTATTTTATTATTCCAACTTTGTTTCATAATCAATGGCTAAGAACGCCTTGAGATAATTAGTCAAAGTAAAATTTAAAATTTTTCACCATGAAAAAAAGTAATGATGTTTTACGTGAAGAAGTAGTAGAGGCTATCAAATGGGAACCTCTTTTGAGCTCTAACGAAATTGATGTTAGTGTTCAGGATGGTATTGTTACTCTGGGAGGAACGGTAGATAATTATACTCAAAAAAGAGAGGCTGAACAGGCCGTAAAAAATATTGCTGGAGTAAAAGCTATCGTAGATGATATGAAAGTTGATTTGTTTTTTTCGGCTATTAAAAGTGATACTGATATAGCCTCATCCGTTATTAAGGCATTGCGTGAAAACTGGGCCGTTCCTGATCATCGAATACAAGTTACCGTAGAGAATGGATGGGTAACGCTTGAGGGAATCCTGCATTGGAATTTTCAAAGAAGAGCGGCAGATAATGCTATCCGTTACCTGCCAGGAGTAAGGGGAGTAATTGATCAAATAAAGATAGAAGCAGAAATAAAAAATGAATTGGGAAAAGAAATTGTTGAGAAAGCCCTAAGTCGCAGTTGGATTCTTGATGTTAATAATATTAAGGTTAGAGTTGAGGGGAAAACAATCTATCTCAGCGGTATCGTTGATTCTCTTTTTCAAAAAGAAGAAGCAGAAAGAATTGCATGGAATACTCCTGGAGTTTGGTATGTAGATAATGAACTTGTCGTAGACAACTAGAAACTAAAATAGAAGATATGAAAAGTAATGAAATTTTGCAAAAAGAAGTACAGGAAGCAATTAAGTTTGAACCCCTGTTACATGCAGCAGAAATTGGTGTGATTGTAAAGGATGCAATAGTTACCCTTACAGGACATGTTGATTCGCTGGTAAAAAAAACAGAAGCTTTGCATGCTGCTAAGAAAATTAAAGGGATTGCGGCTATTGTAGATGAAATTGAGGTGATACTGGAAAAATCATATGCAGTTTCGGATCAGCAAATAGCTGAACAGCTTGTGAACATTTTTAAAGAGAATCATATTGTTCCAAAAGGCACTATTAGCATAATTGTAGAAAAAGGCTGGGTCATACTTGAAGGACTACTTCCATGGAATTTTCAGAGAGATATTGCCAGGGAACTTGTGGAAAATCAAATAGGGGTAAGAGGTGTAACCAATAATATTAAACTTAAAAGAGAACTGCGTGATCAGGTAGAAAAAGAATTGCTCGAAAAGGCACTCAATAGACATTGGGCTTTTGACACGGACGAGATTGAAATTCAGGTTGCTGGCGCAACGGTCCAGCTATCTGGAACAGTGGGTTCTATTTTTCAAAAAGAAGAAGCTGAAAAGATTGCTTATAAAACCCCAGGTGTAATCAGAGTCGTGAATCATTTAAAAGTAAATATAGAACAACCTTATTTATGTTGATTAGCTGAATACTATAAAGTTATGAAAGATCATAAACCTCAGAGCGATAAATTAGAAATTCAATTTTTAGAGGGGCCGCAATCAAGGTTTACGGAGCTGAAATTTATATTAACTACTTTATGGGAGCTCATTCGATGTTTTAGAAAATTGTATACCCTTGGACCTTGTATTACTTTTTTTGGATCAGCACGTTTTAAAGAAGATCATCCTTATTATGATTTTACCAGAAAAGCGGCAGGAGAATACGCCAAACTTGGCTTTACAATAATGACAGGTGGAGGGCCAGGCCTTATGGAAGCTGCAAATCGGGGAGCAAAAGAAGTTGGAGGAAAATCTGTAGGATGTAATATTAAACTTCCAGTTGATCAGATGCCAAATTCTTATCTGGACAGATGGGTAGTTGCAAAACATTTTTTTATTCGAAAGATACTTTTAGTAAAATATTCTTTTGCCTTTGTCGTAATGCCGGGAGGTTTTGGCACCCTCGATGAATATTTTGAAGCACTTACACTTGTGCAGACCGGAAAGATTAAAAACTTCCCGATCATCATATTCAATAAAGAGTATCATAAAGCACTCATTGAACATATTAATTTGATGAAACAGCAGGGGACTATAAACGATTCCGATTCAAAATTATGTATGATAACAGACGATATTGAAGAAGCCAGGCTTTTTATTATGGAACATAGTATTAAACATTACGGTCTAAAACCAAAATTCCACCATTAATCTTTGATTTTTTTTAAACTATTAAAAGTTGAGATATATACCACTGATAGCTGCTAAAGCTTTTGTTTTTTTTCTTTATGATTGCCTTTAATTATATTATGTTCAAGCATATCATTTATTATTAATTTTCCATATTCATGCGCCAGACTTGCGGCATTTAAAGGATTAAACGATTGGGTTTGTACTGAATATATTATTTTTTGATCAGGCATCGTAAAAAGGCTGCTCTCCCAAAAATAATAGGTATCATTTACATAATATCCTTCTTGATAAATTTTGCTGTATATAGCAGCGTAGTAGATATCGAAGTCATTTGTATATCCTAAATCAAACATATTTTTTGGCGCATGATATTTTTCTTTTTGTTTGTCAAGCAGTACAACAGTTAAAACAGCCGCTGCACCATTTTGTTTTAATTGCTCCATAATCTGATTTTCATCTTTGCCTTCAAATGTATTTAAACCATACAGTTCAAGAGATGAAATGGCATCATAGCCAAGATTGCAAAGATCATCAGCCAGGTGATTCTCCATTTTCTTTTGAAGTGATTTATCTGATTCTCTTATTAATCCAAGAACTATTATCCGGCCAGATTTCAGATTTAATGTTTCTGATCCTGATGACTGCCATGAACTGACGATATTTGAACTTGAACATTGAACCAACAAAAATGACAATACTATAATAATCAATGTTATTCTTTTCATTAGGCTTCTTTTTGAATTAACTGTTTTGAATTGAATAAAATTATGAATTCTTATTAGGAGAAAATATGATTACAATCACTATTTATTTTATTATTATAAGTTGTGATTACATTGTGATGCTTATTTTAGTATTATAAAAAGCTGTTTAATATCATTTTCGCGGATGATGGCAATCATAGAGTACTTTTTCTGAATTCTTTACTTTAGTTCCATTCAAATTTTAAGATGAAATAATAATTCCTTTTGCATCTGATTGTTGAAAGCCTGTATTTCAGTTTTAAACGTATTACAAAAACACACAAGATTATAATTAAATAATATGAAAACAAAATTTAATATTTTGGGTATCATAACAGTATTGTTATGTTCCTGTCAGGACAGACCTTCGTTAATTGAGGATAATAGTGATTCAGATTCAGTAATGACAGCAACAAATATCGAGCAGCAAACGCTCAGAAAATGGTTTTCGTTTAATAAAGAATCAGAGAGTATAATTACGTCGGCTGAATTGATATTAAGCAGCAGGAACAAGAAATGAAGTTACAATCAAAGAATAAAAAAGAAAAGAGACATCATGATGCCCAATATCATCTTGATCAATTAAAAAAGAGAGTGAATTATATTAAAGATTATGAAACCCGTACTGAAAATTTTGACTTATCAGTTGTACACAAATTAGATTCACTTAAATTTGATTATCTTCAGGAAAAATTGAAACTTGAAGCTACTTTGTGTGAATTTCAAGAATTTAAAGTGCCTTAATTGACTTTAACTGCTTAAATAAATTTTAAAATAGCCTATTAGTTTAAAGTAAAAACAAAAAAACTTTTATGGGCTTTTGAAGAAAGGGCTTTATAATAAAAATAATTGGCCGGTAACTGTAATCCATTTACCAGCCAATTTTTATTTTCTAAAAACAAGCATGGGAGTTCTTGTATCAAAGCCCTTTTCTGCTGTTTTAATAGGCTGAAACAATTGTTCAAACCAGCCCCTGTCTTCTTTGGCAAACATGGTTATAATAGAAGGCTTGGCTGTCATAATATCAATTTGCAAATGACGTAATAAAGAAACTTCGGGATTTAATTTTTTAAAATGGAAATTTATGGTACCTGATTTATATTTATGCTCTATTTTATGTAGTTTTTTACTGATTTCTTCCTCTTCAGTAAAATAATCATAATGATATACAGCAATCGGAGCATCAAATTCTGCAGCAAACTTTCTAATTAACGGCAATTCAATGTTTATGTCTTCAATATCAGAGGGATATAGAACAGTATTTAAGTGCTTAATTCTGTAATGTCTTGGTACAACTAGAACAGGAATAGGAGAATCATGTAAAATTTTGTTGGTATGACTGCCTAATAGCTTATTGGCCAAACCACCGCCTCTTGTACTCATGCAAATATAATCGGCCTTGATTCTTTTTGCACAGTCTAAAATAGCTTCATTTACGTCCAGCTTATTTTCGACTATATAATTAATCTTTCCTGGTTGCTTATTGGTTTGTCTGTACAAGGTATGTATAAATCTTTTTAAGCTTTGTTCCTGTATTTTAGTGTCAGGTTCAGGAAGGCCTACAAAGGTAACAGCTGAAAAAGGGTCAATGATAAATGAACTATTTACATGAAGAAATGAAAGTTCATATCCTGTCTGGCAGGCAAGCTGTATGGCAAAGCGTACTGCTGGTTTGGAGTTGTAAGATAAGTCAGTTGTAACAAGTATCTTTTTCATATTTTCTAAGCATTTAATGCAGCTGATTGCCGCGTTTATTAATTATAAAAAATGAGTCCGCTGTTACTTTGAAGCAAACTTCATTTCATTTACATATCTATTTATCTTTTCCCATTGTTTATGATCAATTTTAGCAGTATCAACGTCAGTAGTCCAGTCGAGTCCGGGAAATAATTTTAACCTGTTTATGATTCTTTTTTTGTATCCAAAAGAAAAACGATCACCCCGCATCTGGAATTCTATAGTTTTGTTACCGTTGACTTTGTTTTGATAAAGAATTGTTTGTGTTTTCCAGTCACCGCCCCACGTTAAAAAAGATTGTACAAAACAAAAAACTCCAATAATTAATATTGTAAGTACTCTTGATTTTGTAGTTTGAAGTTTCCCAAAGATGAGACCTATAATAAAAACAAATGTAATTGATGCCAATATTAATAATATAAAATGCATTATTGAATTATTAATATAAAGATCCGTATAACGATTCAATAATAGTACGGCTATAGTAATTAAGAACAGCAGGTATAACAGTATTGTTTTCATTGCTCACACTATTTAGAATTACATTAAAAAATATGATCGAAAGGTTCAGTTTATTGGATGTCGTTTGCTTCAGACTGATCATCATAAAGATTTGATGGTCTTTTTAGATCTTGCTCGTATATTTTTCTGTCTTTGTAATTTTGCCTGAAAGCAAAAATCATCACTACTAATACAATAACACCTGTAAAGGATAATATTATCCAACTTGCTTCCATAATAATTAAAATTTAAATAATTTGTTAAAACACCACTACTCTTTTACTTTTTCTATCAGGAAAAGGGAGGCAGATTTCCTTTTTAACTATTCTGATATAGCATATTTGTGCTGCACAACAAGCTCGTTCTCTACAGACCAGATGCCTGGAGTTTTCCAGACTATTTTTTCTGCTAAATCTTTCTGAAAAAGGGAATTTACAGCTCCGGTTAAAGTAACTTTTGTTCCCTCTACCTTCAGGAAGATGTTCTCAGCATGTAATGTCCAATTACTGGCTAAAGCCCTTTTGATATTATTTTTATCAATCTGGTTTTGTACTTCAGCTTTAATCTTAATACGATTCGTGAGGCCTTTAACACCTAAAATATGGCCTATAGATTTCTCAGCAGCTTCTCTTTGATAGTTCCAGGTAACCTGACCTTCGAGTGTGACCCATCCTTTTTCCACTTTCAATTGAATTTTTTCTTCTGGAACATTCCAGTTATCAATTAAAGCTTTTAATGCATCATTGGCTATATCCTGATCAGATTTAGCACTATTAGAATATTTTATCTCAATTTCCTCAGCAACTGCTTTTACACCATCAACATTTTTCGCAGCATTTTCTGCTTCAATTTTTTTAAAGTATGCATCTACACTTCCCAGCAGTGTTATCACGCCATCTTTTGCAGTTACGCCAATTTCTGCTGCATGAAGCTGCGGTTCCCATTTAATGGCATTCTGAACATCTCTTTGTAATTCTTCATTTGTTTTCATGTTGTTTTATTTAAAGTTAATTACTTAATTAGGTTGATTATAATTCGAAAGTTTGGTTTTCTAAAAGCATTTGGCTTTTCTTTCTGCTAGTGAATTTTCTTTAGGGATATGGATTTGCAATAAGGTTCTTATGTTTTCGATTTTTGCATTAGTTTCCTGGGCAAAGAGCATAATTTTTTTTGCTTTCACTTCTGTTTTGTATTTAATAGCTTTGTCTTTTGAAAATCCCATGCCAATTAGTGGCAGAGTAGCTCCTAAAAGTACCGCTACACATGCATATATGATGGGGATTTTAAAATAAGGAAGGTTTGCAGTAAAGTTAAAAATGAAAAGCATTCCAAATAAAAGTCCACAAAATCCAATAGCAAATAGTCCAAGGGGACTCCATTTTTCCATTTTGTCATAAATATTAAAGTAGCCTACTACGTTTTGTTCTGTATAACATTCTGTTCCTATTACGGACAGTTTTGTAATATCGTAACCATTCTTTTTTAGTTTTTTGATAGCATCTTCAGCTTCTTGCTGTGTTTTATAATTTGCTACAAATAGTTTTTGATTTTCCATGGCTTCTATTTTTTAGTTATTATAGTTCTTAAGATGAGGTTTTGCTTTAGTGTAGTACTCTTATAATGCCTTTCTTAATATTATGATCTGATAAAATGCATTACTAGGAACTTTAAATTTGTTAGGTAAAATTCCATTAAATATTAAAAATTGAAAATGATCTTAATCATTGATAAAAATGATCTTTGATACTTTTTGTTTACGATGCAATTGATTTTAATTGTTTTTATTGGTGTTTGAGAAAGAAATCAATTTAAAAATTCTTCATTTAAAAGAACTATTGCTCTGATTTGACTGACCAATTTTTAATACGGCTGGTTTTATAATATAATTAACCTGATGTGATGAAAATCATTTCTTATCAAATCTTAATGGATTAATTTAGTTTATGTCAGAAGAGAAATATTTTAACTCAGCAAAAGCACTTTAGATGTTTTATTAAAAAAAGTTCATATGGAGACTTCCCAAGAATATCAGGTAGATTTGTATTGGCAAGAGAATCAAAACGCACGAATAACTTCGGTGATTTTTAGCCATGCTATAGAAGTAGCATCTCATTCATGTTTAAAAAACCTCCATGATGATGTTTGGTCGGCAGAACATTTGTTTATTGCTTCTATAGAAAGTTCCTATATGAACGCATTTTTCAGAACAGCAAAAAATAAAGGAATTAAATTTAAAAGTTTTAACTGTACAACCCGCGCCTCTGTTCTGATATCAGATGAATTTTCAGAAATAACAGATATTGTCATTAGACCCAAAGTAGCTATTTTAGAAAGTAATCAGATTAATAAGACTCTAAAGCTTTTTTCTCTTTGCAAAGATCATTGTCTGGTTCTAAATGCTTTAAAGGTAAGACTGCACATCTTTCCATCAGTTAGTGTAGCATAACAATCTAAAAAACTATTTAGTACTTTTAAGAGATCGTACTTTAAACTAATTTATCTAAACATTGTATGAGCACAAACCAACAAGAATTAAAAGGATTAAGTTTTGAAGAAGTAATCGATTTGAGAAGAAAATTGGGAATCAATTCTTATAATTACAAGAAAGAAAACAGATTTTTAGCTTTTCTAAAAAGTATTTTTGCAGAACCAATGGTTCTTTTATTGCTCATTGCCTCGGGCATCTACTTTATCAATAAGCAATACAGTGATGCGATTTTTCTTTCGGTTTCGATTTTATTAATTGTAGCCATTTCACTCTATCAGGAAAAAAGAAGCCGCAATGCGCTGGCAAAACTACAAGAATTTACACAGCCTTTGTGTAAAGTTATTCGTCAAGGACAGCAGCAAAATATCAAAACTCAGGATATTGTGGTTGGCGATCTGGTGATTATAGAAGAAGGCAGCTTGGTTCCGGCTGATGGTTCTATTATGAGTTCAAATGATTTTTCGGTAAATGAATCCATACTTACCGGCGAGTCTATGACAGTTTTTAAAAACAAAGACAAAGAAGATAATAAGGTTTTTTCTGGAACTACCGTTGTCAGCGGATTGGCTATCGTTAAAATTATTGCCATTGGAAATGAAACACGATTAGGAAAAATAGGCAGCAGTCTTGATGCTATTGGGGAGGAGAAAACTCCATTAGAACTCCAGATTGGGAATTTTATTAAAAAAATGGTTTTTGCCGGAGCATTAGTTTTTGTTTTGGTTTGGGGAATCAATTATTCAAGAGTAGGGAATGTTTTGGAAAGTCTTTTGATGGCGCTCACTCTTGCCATGAGTATTTTACCCGAAGAGATTCCTGTTGCCTTTACCACATTTATGGCATTGGGAGCCCGCCGGCTTATGAAGATGGGCATTGTCGTGAAACAAATGAAAACTGTTGAGACATTAGGCAGCGCGACAGTAATTTGTACGGATAAAACAGGTACAATTACCCAGAATAAGATGGAACTGGCAAGGCTTTACCTGCCTTCAGGCCCAGAGGTAGCGACAGATACTTTTAGAGAATTTAAAGAAACAGAAGAACTCCTTACAACCGCTATGTGGGCAAGCGAGCCAATTGCTTTTGATCCCATGGAAATTGCCCTTCATGATACCTATAAGAAATATACCGATAAGGATATAAGAATCCTTTTTAAAATGATTCATGAATACCCTTTATCGGGCAAACCCCCTATGATGACCCATGTGTTTGAAGATGAGTTTGACCATCGAATTATTGCTGCAAAAGGAGCACCGGAAGCTATTATAGAAGTTTGCCATCTTGGGGTTGAAGAAAAAGAAACGGTAACGGCTGCCATGAATAAATTAACAGAGAAAGGGTATAGGGTCCTTGGTGTTGCGATGGGAAATCTGCAAGGGAATAATTATCCGGAAATGCAGCAGGAAATTCCATTTACATTTAAAGGATTGGTTGCTTTTTACGATCCTCCAAAGCAGAATATTTCCGAAGTTTTAAAATCTTTTTACACCGCCGGAATAGGAGTAAAGATTATTACCGGTGATAACGCCCGAACTACAAATGCCATTGCTCAGGAAATTGGTTTTCAGGGATTTGATAAATCTATTACAGGAGACCAACTCATGAAGTTAAGCGATACTGAACTGCAGACTAAAGTAATGCACATTAATGTATTTAGCCGAATGTTTCCAGAAGCCAAACTACGAATTGTGAATGCGTTGAAAGCAAATGGGCAGATTGTAGCCATGACAGGAGACGGAGTTAATGACGGACCTTCGCTCAAGGCAGCACACATTGGTATTGCAATGGGTAAAAAAGGTACTTCGATAGCAAAAGATGCGGCTTCACTTATTCTCGTAGAAGACGATCTTTCTAAAATGGTTGATGCTGTTGCTATGGGAAGAAAGATTTATACGAACCTAAAAAAGGCGATTCAGTATATTATATCCATACATATTCCTATAATATTTATTGTTTTCCTGCCCCTTGCCTTAGGATGGATTTATCCCAATATATTCAGCCCGCTGCATGTAATTCTGCTCGAACTTATAATGGGACCAACCTGTTCTATAATTTATGAAAATGAACCTGCAGAAGCAGATACGATGCAGAGGGGGCCAAGACCGCTGAGGTCAACATTTTTTAATGCAAAAGAACTTGTAATCAGCATTGTTCAGGGGATTGTCATAACCTTTGGTTTGTTGTTTGTATATCAGTGGTCAGTTCAACATCAATGGGAGGAAAACAGAACACGAAGTATGGTTTTTTTGACTCTAATAACTTCGAATGTTTTGCTGACACTTGTTAATCGCTCTTTTTATTATTCGTTATGGGTAACGCTTCGATATAAAAATATCCTGGTATCGATTATTATTGCGCTAACCGTATTTTTGGTTCTGTCACTATTTGCAATACCATTTTTACGTTCGCTTTTTAGTTTTGAATTAATAACATTTTATCAATCAATTCTGTGCATTTTGGTTGGTTCGATATCAGTATTATGGTTTGAAGTTGTAAAATATTTTAGAAGAAGATAAGGAGAATTTAAATTTCTATTTCACTTCCCATGAGTGGAATACTACATTTATACCCATATCGATCCTGAATTTTGGTGCGCAATTCATCTGCTGGAAGGTTTTCGCCATGTACTAAATAGATGCATTTTGGAACATTTTGAAGGGCAGAAAGCCAATTGACTAAATCTTGCTGGTCACCATGGGCAGAGAGTCCTTCTATTTGATGTATTTTGGCCTCAACCGTGTAATATTTTCCATATATTTTAATTTCATCAGCTCCTTCTAAGAGCTTTCTTCCTCGGGTACCTTCTGCCTGATAGCCTACAATTATAACAGTCGTTTTTTCAAGACCTATGTATTTTTCAAAATAAGATAATACGCGGCCGCCGGTAACCATACCGCTTGCCGCAATAATTACTTTTGGCTGAGGATCTTCAATAATGCGCAGGGTTTGTTCGAATTCAGAAACGATTCTGAACATTTTGAACATTTCATGACAGTCATTAGCAGAGAGTTTATGCCACTGCATATTTTCCAGAAAAACATCAAGTACACTGGCGCCCATAGGAGTGTCAAGAATATAGGGAACATTTGGAATTCTTCCTTCTGTTTTAAGCTGCCATAAAAGATACATTATCGATTGCGCTCTTTCAACGGCAAACCCTGGAATAATTACAGTTCCTTTTTGTTCGATCGTAGTATTGATATAGGCCTCAAGTTCTTTTTTTACGTCAAGATCAGGATGAAGACGATTCCCATAGGTGCTTTCAAGGAAGATATAATCTGCTTTTAGAGGTTTTCTTGGAGCAAACATTAATACATCATCATCACGACCTATATCACCGGAAAAAACTAAAGTTTTGTTTTCGAGAGTCAGCGTAATACTGCAGGCGCCTATAATATGTCCTGCAGTTGAAAAAACGGCAGCAATATCATTGGCTATTATTACAGATATATTGGGCTGAATGACTTTAAAAAACGGAAAAACAGCTTCGGCCTGAGCTACCGTATAGAGAGGTTTTGCTTTTTCATGTTTAGAATAATGTTCTTTGTTGGCTTTATGGGCTTCTTCTTCCTGAATTTTGGCACTGTCTAAAAGAACAAGTTTTGCCACAGCTTTAGTTGGACCGGTGCAATATATATTTCCCCTAAATCCCTGAGCGACCAGTCTGGGCAGCCAGCCGCAATGATCCAGATGACCGTGCGTTAGCAGCACATAATCTATTGTAGAGGGCAAAATAGGCAAGGGTTCCCAATTGAGTTCCCTGAGTACTTTAAGCCCCTGAAAGAGCCCGCAGTCAACCAATATTCTAATGCCATTGCTTTCTATGAGTGTTTTTGAGCCTGTTACGGTTCCCGAACCTCCTATAAATTTTATTTTCATTTTAGATAAGTTTACAAATTTGTGAAGCTTCTTTCAATACATTTCGAACCCGGTTGTCACTAAGTCCAATTTTATGAAGATTATTAGAATCATAAGTAAGATCTTTTACCAGTATTTGATCCAGAATTAGCAATTTTTCTTTTTCTACCATTGATAATGTAGTGAGGCAGGTAATAGGGTAGAGCGCCCCTTTGTCAATTTTATTTTTAATGCTGTTGTCTCGAGGATAATCCCAGCTTAAAAGGCTTATTCCGCTGCAGTTTGCGAAATTTTCAGCATCCTTGGTAAATCGGTTATTGGTCACTATAATACAGGAATTAATAGTTTCATGGTTTGAAAAAAGATTATGTTGTTTCACTTTAAGGTCATTAAAACGAGAAAGAATATACATGGGAACTTTTACATCTGAGGAACCTTCTCTGCTGCTGTGAAATTTACATTCAATCATCGAAATTAGATTCTCTTTTTTTAGTAGTACATCTACCTCATGCGAGACACATTTTCCCTGCAGGATTAGGTTGGTTTTGGTTTTAAAACCTTCGGCAGTATATAATCGTGCAATAAATTTTTCAAAGAAAAAACCGGCCGGGCCAAGCATTTGTAAAGCAGAACGCAAATTATAGCGCGCAGCATTGCCATTTGAGGCTTTTTTTAAAATAGCAAATGCCATTTTATAGATTTGTTTGGTCGTTATGCCCTCATACATTTGGTTTTGTATTTGGGTGAGTGATTCCTCAATAAGGGCAGGGGGGGCACCGGATTTTTGAAGAGAAAGCCTTAATTTTTCTATGTCGAAAGGAACAACATGCCCTGAGTGCTTAATTACTTTCATAATTTAGTAGTTGATCCCGATTACTTAAAAAGTATAGGATTGTTCTACCAAAATTATAGCAGATTGTCCAGATAAGGGATGATGAAAATCACTTAAGAAAATGATCTTCATCATAATGAAAGATTAGTTCTTTATTTTACTGAGTTTATCTAAGTTAAGTACGTGAATGGTACTGGCTGTTTTCTCAATTAGTCCCTCTTCTTTAAAGTCACTTAAAGTACGGCTCACTGTTTCTGGAGAAGTTCCGGAAAAAGCGGCGAGATCATCCCTGCTGAATTTGATACTCGATCCGTCAGCACTATGCTGCAGCAATAAGTGCACAATACCCTGGGCAATTCTTTTTCGCACCGACATATAAGCTATCTGCAAAAGACGAACCTCTTTTTCTCTCATATCATTAGCGAGAATTTTAATGAATTTTGCCCCTACATCCGGATAAAGAAAAAGAAGTTTATCGAGTTGTTCTGTTGGCAGAAAACTCAAAATAGTATCTTCCAGAGCAATAGTAGTATCGTTATAGGTATCATTAGAAAATAAAATACTGATATCCAGATAATCATTCTCTTTGTAAACTCCTGTGATAAGCTCACGACCGTCTTCTGTAAGTTTTACGGTCTTAACTTTTCCGCTTATGATGTAGTAAATGCCTATTACGTGATCGCCCTCATAATGAATATATTGATTTTTTTTATAAGATCTGGTGCTGCGCTCCAGCATGATTTCTTTGAGTTTTAATAGTCCGTCTTCTTTTGAAATAAGAGAGTTGAGGTTTTCAGGAGTTTGTCCGTAAAACAACTGTTGTGATTCTCTTTTTTTTAGTCTGGCTTCAATAGCGCGAAGCAGTTCCAAATCATCAAAAGGTTTAGTAAGGTAATCGTCAACACCTAATTCCATACCTTTTCTTATATCAACTCTTTCTGCTTTGGCAGTTAAAAATATAATGGGGATTGTCTGTGTTTCAGGATTCTTTTGGAGGATATGCAGCACGCCGTACCCGTCAAGTTCGGGCATCATAATATCGCACAGTACAATGTCTGGTTTCATTTTAAGCGCAATTTCAACCCCGGTTTTCCCATTGTTCGCTCCAAAAACTTCATATCCGGAGAGTTCCAGTATTTCAACAACATTTTCTCTAATGTTGTCGTTATCTTCAATAATAAGTATTTTAGTCATAAACGCGGTAGTTCAATAGTAAATAAAGTTCCTTTATTAATTGCACTTTCAAAAGAAATTGCACCATTCATCAGTGACACATATCTTGAAACAATGTGTAGTCCAAGACCGGTTCCCGGTATGTTTCCGGTGTTGTGAGCCCTAAAGAAAGCTTCAAATAGATGTTCATGATCTTCCTCAGGTATACCAATGCCATTATCTTTGATATTTATAATTATAGTGCTGGACGTCATTGCTGTGGAAAGTTCAATTTCAGTTTCTTCACCAGAATATTTAATAGCATTAGAAACCAGATTGATAATGCAGTTTTTGAGCAGGTTTTTGTCTAATTTTACTAAAGTGATCTCTGCGTTCGGAATACTTACAATTCTCTGTTTTTTTTTGGTCAGCATTTTTAATTCTCCAATAATTTCCTTTATAAAATCCTGCAGGTCAAAACAGGATATTTGCAGTGTAATTTTATTTGATTCCGTTTTTTCAAGAAGCAGGAAATCATCCAGTATTCCGGTAAGATTTGCTATTGCACTTTTTATTTTGATTATGTGAGCATCAATCTTTGAATTATTTCCACTTTCAGCATAACGCTGAATTAAGGAGGTAGAAAGCTGAATGGTACTGAGTGGCGTTCTAAATTCATGGGAAGCCATGGATAAAAGACGGCTCTTAATTTTGTGAAGTTCTTTTTCTTTTTCTAATGTAGTGCTGACTTCTTCTTTTGTCTGAGTTAAGGCATCAATAGTTTCGTTTAGGGTAGCGGTGCGGTCTTTTACCAGTTCCTCTAAATGCTGTGTATATTGCATGAGCCTGTTTTCCGCTTCTTTTTGATGGCTCATATCATGAATAAAACCAGCGAAAATTCTTTCTCCTTCAAATTTAACTTCACTCACTCCAAGTCGGAACGGGAATATATTACCGTCTTTCTTTCTTCCTAAAACGTCCCTGTCATGACCGATAATATGCGGAATTCCCGAAGTTTTGTAATTCTCTAAATAAGAATCATGCTTTTCCCGGTCAGGAGAAGGCATTAAAAAAGAAATGTTTTTTCCAATAACTTCTTCTGGATCATATAAAAAAAGCCGACAGGCTGAAGGATTTATAGATTCTACAATTCCCTTTTCGTTTATTGTAATGATACCATCGATTGCGTTATCAATAATTGCATTTAAAAGTGCTTGATTTTTCATGTCGCAATCGGTTTTTGGTCTGACAAATGTCGCAAAATGTTTTTGATAACCAATTTATTAGAGACTTAATTTTTGCTAAAGAAATATTGGTTTGTTTGTAAAATCATGTTCTAAGAGGTATATGCATTTTTCTGTTCGGTAATATCATTTTTTAAAACTGAGTTTATATTTTTAATACCATTTACCAATGCATCAGCATTAAATGAAATACTGTTGATTCCCGCCATGACCAAAAACTTTGTAAATTCTGCCGAATCGCTTGGTGCCTGTCCGCAAAGCCCAATTTTTCGATTCATTTTATTAGCAGTCTGTATCATTTGAAGAATAAGCTTTTTAGAAGCTTTGTTCTCTTCATCAAAGAGATCGGCAATTAATTCAGAATCACGATCAATACCTAATGTGAGTTGCGTAAGATCATTTGAACCTATGGAAAAACCATCGAAAATTTCCGAAAATTCTTCTGCCAGTAAAACATTTGATGGTATTTCTGCCATGACATATACTTCAAGTCCGTTTTCATGCTGTTTTAAACCGTATTGTTCCATTATAGCAATGACTTTTTTTCCTTCTTCAGGAGTACGGCAAAACGGGATCATGAGTTTTACATTGGTTAAGCCCATATCATCCCGAACCACTTTCATAGCCTGGCATTCAAGTCTGAATCCTTCACGATATTTGTCATGATAATAACGGGAAGCACCCCGAAAACCCAGCATTGGGTTTTCTTCTTGAGGTTCAAAAAATGACCCTCCCAGAAGACCTGAATATTCATTGCTTTTAAAGTCGCTCATTCTCACAATAACTTCTTTAGGATAAAAAGCGGCGGCTATTGTTGCCACACCCTGTGATAGTTTTTCTATGAGGTAATCTGCTTTGCTGTCATGATTTTCCGTGAGTTTATTAATCGCTGTGCTTTGAGTTGTATCAGTTACTTTTTCGGGATGAATGAGCGCCATGGGATGTACCTTAACATTATGAGTTAAAATAAACTCAATACGAAGTAATCCCACGCCATCATTAGGATAAAATGAAAGTTCAAAAGCTTTCCCGGGTTCAGAAACTATAAGCTGGACTTTTGGTTTTCCAGGCAGTTTAATTTCATCAAGCGCTGTGGTTGTTGGAACATATTTCAATTTATCTTTATATACATATCCTGTTTTTCCCTCAGCACAGCTTATTGTAATTACATCACCATCTTTAATTACTTCGGTGGCATTCTCTGTTCCTACTATAGCAGGAGTTCCAAGTTCACGCGCTACTATAGAAGCGTGACTTGTTCTTCCTCCTTTATTTGTGACAATTCCCACTACTTTTTTAAGAATGGGATCCCAGTCCGGACTAGTAAAATTAGTGATAAGAATATCTCCTTCTTGTAATTGTGTGGCCTCATTTGGAGTGCGCAATATTTTGGCTATACCACTTGTGATCGCATTTCCTATGGCTTCACCGGTTATGATTTCTTCTCCTTTTTTTTCTAATCTATAAGAAGTGATCGATAAGGGTTTTATTAAAGAATGAACAGTTTCAGGTCTGGCCTGAATAATATACATCTCACCATTCATACCATCCTTGGCCCATTCAAAATCCATTGGTTTATTATAATGAGATTCTATAATAAGCGCCCATCTGGCCAGTTTTTCAATTTCAGTATCCTGAAGGACAAATTTACTGCACCATTTTCTGGGAGTTACTTTTAGAACAGTCGAATTGATACCGGCTGAATTTTCATTATAAATAAGCATTTTTGTTTTTGTCCCTAGATTTTTTTGCAGAATGGCTTTTTTATTGTTTTTAAGAGAAGTTTTAAATACAAGAAATTCATCCGGAGTTACAGTTCCCTGAACAATTGTTTCGCCCAAACCCCAGGTACCTGCAATATGAATCAAATCCCGAAATCCTGACTCGGGTTCAAGTGTAAAACCTATTCCGGAACAGGCTAAATCTGAACGAACCATTTGCTGAATCCCTACAGAAAGAAATACTTTGTCATGATCAAAACCCTTATCCTGTCTGTATTTGATCGCTCTGTCTGTATAAAGTGATGCAAAACAGCATTTAACGGCATATATAAGCGGCATGGTTCCTTTTATATTTAAAAAAGAATCGTGCTGTCCTGCAAAACTCGCATTGGCCAGATCCTCGGCTGTAGCACTGCTTCTTACCGCAACAGTGAGATCACTATCTTTAGATAAGTTTGTGTAAGCGGCTGAGATTGCAGTTTGAAGATCCAGCGGAAATTTTGCATCGAGTAATAACTTTCGGGCTTTTGAACCAATTTCATTTAAGTTGTTAAAATCTTTCTTATCCAGAAGTTTCATAAGTTCATCTAATGGAGCGCTTAACTTATTATAATTTATAAAGTCTTTATAAGCAGCTGTTGTAATGGCAAAACCATTTGGAATCCTTATTCCCTGAACAATAAGATTATTATACATTTCGCCCAATGAAGCATTTTTGCCACCTACTTTACTAATATCATTAATCCCTATCTGATTAAATTTTAAGATATACTTTTCCATTTTCATTGCTTTTAAAATCTGGTATTTATGGCTTTAATTTTCCTAATAAAGATAAGTTGATGCATAATTATTAGAAATGATGGTAATCATTTAATACGTTTTTTTAGAGGTTAACGACTTTCTAATATGTGATGCAGATCATTTCACAGTACTAAACAATAAATGACATTTGTTACATAAGATTATATATGACAAAAAATTAAGATGAATATGATATTCTGAAAAATTAGGTTTTAGAAGTTTTATAATTGAAAAAAGGACAACATGAAAACAAAAAAATCACAAGAGAACAATATATCCGTTTTTGAAAAACTTGGAAAAAAAGATAAAACGAGTAATGAATACTGGAGTGCCATGGAACTTGCTAAATTGCTGGATTATTCTAAATACAGTTTGTTTTTGAAGGTGATTGATAAGGCAAAAGCAGTTTGTATTAATGCTGGTCAGGAAACAGGTCTACATTTTAAAGATGTTGGTCCGATAAAATCAGTGGGTGATGATTTACAAAGAAACAAGGGTGATATAAAACTATCGCGTTATGGCTGTTATCTGGCAATTCAAAATGGAGATCCAAATTTGAAACCCGTTGCTTTGGCACAAGCCTATTTTGCTACGCAGACTCGTTTGCAAGAACTGAGTCATCAAAAGAAGCATAAAAATTTAAAAAGAGTAAAGGACAGAAGGCTTTTTCTTCGTGAGGAACTCTCTAAAAGAAATCTTCAGCTTGCAGGAGCAGCCCAAAAAGCGGGCATAACAAAACCTTCAGATTATGCCTTTTTTCAGAACCATGGCTATAGAGGACTTTACGGAGGATTAGATGTAAAAGCGATCCATGAGATCAGACATCTTGATCCTAATGAAAATATTCTGGATCATATGGACAGTGATGAATTAGCAGCCAATTTATTTCGTGTTACACAAACCACAGAGAAACTTAAAAATGATAATGTACATGATATTGTTGATGCCAATAGTGTTCACTTTGCTGTGGGATTAAAAGTTCGTAAAGCACTGGAAGATACCGGAAATACTTTACCGGAACATATGCCGGTAGTTGAGGATATTTCTTTCGCAGAGAAAAAAGATAAAGAACTGAAAACCAGAAAAAACAGCAAAAGAAAAACTGTCCAATAGATGAAAAGAGTAAAGATCTAATCATTAAAAAACACATAGTTTTGAGTACAACAGAATTTTTATTTCGATTAATAGCAGCCTTAATAGCGGGATTAATTATTGGTTTTGAAAGACAATGGCACCATAAAGAAACGGGGCTTACTACAAATATGCTTGTAGCAGCCGGAGCTGCTGCTTTTGTTTTATTGTCTATAAAAGTGTCAGCAGCAGATTCAAATATTGATGTTACCCGAATTACTGCCCAGGTGGTTATGGGAGTTGGCTTTCTGGGAGCCGGAGTTATTTTTAGACAAGGACCAAATGTACATGGTTTAAACTCTGCGGCCACTATTTGGTGCAGTGCCGCTATTGGGTGTATTGCCGCTTCGGGGTATTTTATAGAAGCATTAGTGTGTACACTCTTAGTTGCGATTGTAAATGCCATTCTTGAACCTGTAGATCAATGGCTGCGAAACAGAAAATAAGTATATAGAGATTTCCTTTTTTTTAAATTAATGAATGAGACTAGCCGGCAATCAGCTTTACAATAATACACACAGAAAAAATTAAAAAGTAATACTATGAAAACAAAGTTCTACATACTAGCTGTTATTATTATACTGCTATATTGCTGCCAGAAGAAGGACTCAGGAGATTCCAATGAAAATGGTATGGAGATAGATACAGCTGAAATGTCTGGTATCAATGATAATCTGCTTAGAAAGTGGCTCTTATTAAACAGAGAATCTGACAGTATAATTAAATCGGCACAGCTGATTATTGAGCAGCGGAGAGAGCAAGTAGAATCTCATCCGCAGGATGAGCGCGAGTACCTGAATACATGCATTGAAGAGGCTCAGCAGCAGCTTGACCTATTAAAGAAAAAAGTGAAATTTACTAAAGAATTTGCAGGTGGTATTAAACAGTATGACCCATCTCTGCAGTTTACCATTGACTCATTGGAAGAAGACTATATGCGGGAGAAATATAAACTGGAAGATGCATTAAAACAGTTGAAATAGGGCGTATTGCTAATTTCTTTTTTTGATTCTACGAAAGCAGGGCAGAGTTCTACAGGCCTTGAATAATGGGGTATTAACTTCATCGGGGGTTAAGAGCTGCTCTGCTGCCGGAATTTAATTTGGAGTGGTCAGCATCGTCAATTGTATATATTATTTTTAGGAGCTTTTTCCAGCTATACGTTCCAATCTTTTGTGCCAAACCCCAGCAAAAAAGAATTTTCACTGCACACGAGCGAAGCGAACTGGCGAAGCAATCGGAGCTAGAGCTGCTGGAGAGCCCTATTTTGTCTTTGGAGGACTGTATATTGGAAGCCAATTGTTGTATTTTTAGTAAATACTCACTTTTGTTTTAATACCATATGCCGCAATTCTCTTAAAGCTATTATTAATTTCAGCAAAAAATTAATGAAGAATCTAAACATTGGAACCTGCCTTTCAGCTCTACTAAACGCAACTTTTTATACTTATGCAATAAAATATACCATACTGCGGCTCTTTAGACTAATAAATTAGTAAAGTATAATAAAAAAAGGCGTCAATTGTCTTCAATTGGCGCCTTTTGGCAGTGTGGTGACAGGAACAGGACAAATTTCAACAAAATTTATGGAACATTTGAAGAGATTGGCTTACTACTGGAGGGTATGACTTTCAGTGGCTTTACGAATTTGGTTTGGATGTCCTGTTGGGGATTGATGTAAATTTGTATCTAACTTTATTTTTTTTATATGAGAGTAGCATTAAAATCGTCTTAGCTTTTTATGGCAAGAAAGGTATCCCTTCCAATTTCCTAATAGATCAAAATTACCATAGTTCTTTTTGAAAGTTTGTTCAATTCCTGAATAAAATGATTCCTAAATAAAAGAGCACTGATTATCTAAAATTATAAACCACCATCGTCAAACGACTTTGGTGGTTTTTTAATCAATGTAATTTTGAATTAAGTTTTTAACTATTTGTATTTAATGTTGATACTTATAATATCAGATGTCATATTAGTAGTCCTTGTATAATGTCCATAACGTATCTCTAAGGTATTCCAGTGTTTAAGACCAAAAATTCCATTAAGGGGAGTAAATTTCATTCCCATTCCAAAGAAACTGCTGTCGAACTTAGACAAATCATAGTTGCTGGTATAGTATTCATCAGCAGATGTATGTTCTCCGTAAGGTTTGAAATACTTCGTTCCTGTTTGTGTATAATACCTGTAAAACGGACTCACTGAAAATGCCTGGGTTAATTTTACCGGAATTTCAAGATCAGCGGTATGGGCCTTTAAGCTCCAGTCATCGGTATAATATCTGTAATAGGCGCGAATAATTACATTATCTCCCAAGAAATAACTGGCCCTGATTCCAAGTGGAATTTTAAGTCTGGTATCGGGCATTTTTTCCTGATGCACTGATCCGTCTGCAAAATAAACTCTGTGAAAAGGAAGGCTTAAATAACCGTTTTGGCTGATAACATCACCTACAAGCATTACCTGAAGATTTTTGTTTACCACCTGAGAATAACTCAAAGTTCCTGCAAAAGTATTTCGGTTTGCGCTTCCGTAACCTTCCTGACCGGGAGAACGAAGTTCAACGGGTTCAATTAGTTTTAACTGATCAATGAAAGTTTGAAACTTAGCTGTAAATTCTCCGTTTCTGTCTTTTGTTTTTTGTGAAAAACTAATGTTTCCTCCAAAAGACTGGTAATCAAATTCGGTCGATGATGAAACGCCAATTCCCAGTGTTCTTCCTTTTTCTTCGTTTTCTCTCAGATAAGTTAGAGAAGGGTAGAAGCGGTTGTCTGAAGAGGATGCAGATGAATTGGCGCTCAAATCAATCATATCTGATGATGCCGAGGTATAATGATCAATACCAGCTTCAATATCAAAAGTATGTTTGATTCCGGTCTCTCCGTATTTTACCAGTTTAACATCTATCGTGTTTGCAATGTCGGTAAGATGCTCAGAACCAATCCCCCCGGTAACAGCTGAATTGTTTCCGTCCTGCTTGTAATAGCTGGAAACAAGATTTACCTCCTCGAGTTTTAATTTTCTGCTTTTATAGCTGGTAGAATCAGTAGGAACATTTTGTGCTCTTACCTGAAATAATGCCAGTAAGGCAAATCCTGTAATGAATATTCTTTTCATTTTATACTATTATGAAAATTAGTTACAGCCACAGCCACCGCCGCTTTTTCCTGAATTTGCTCCGGAAGCTCCTTCTCGGTAGGATTGAAAACTAAGTTCTGTCTTTTCGATTTTTCTATTGGAAAGGACCATTTCAGAATCGTTGATTTTTCCTTTCTGGTATTCTTTTACCGATGTGCAGGAGGTGAGTAGAATGCCCGTAAAAGCAATGCTGCAGAATAGTACGAGCGCTTTTTGTTTTGGCTTTTTCATTTCAGGTTAATGTTTTTTGAAGTGTAAATTTTGTGGTTGTCGTCGATTATTATACAATATAGATCGGGTATTTGATCTATTAAAAACAAGCCTGCTTTAATACCCATAACCGCTATTGGAGTTGCCATTGCATCTGCAAATTCAGCGTTTCCGCTAATAATGGTCACGCTTTTTATTCCGGTTATTGGCAGCCCTGTTTTTGGGTCAATGGTATGCGAATATTTTTTGCCGTTAATAGTTACGAACTTTTCATAATTCCCAGATGTTGCCACTGCTTTATTGGATATTTCCATATAAGAAAATGCTGCATTTGGAGCATCAGGATCGGCTACGCCAATAGTCCATTTCTTATCATTTGGCTGTAATCCCCAGGCCGAAAGATCGCCGCTTGCATTAATAATGCCGCTCTGCACATTATGATTTAAAAGTACTTGTTTTGCCATTTCAGCAGCATATCCTTTTCCGATACCGCCAAAACCAATCCGCATTCCTTTTTCTTTTAAGAATACAGTGGTATTTTCCTTGTCCAGAATTATGTTTCTATAATCAATAAGATGTACCATTTTGAGTGCCGTTTCGGCGTCCGGTAGTTTGGTCATTGCCTTGTCAAAATTCCATAGACTTTTGTCGATACTTCCATAAGAAATATCAAATGCACCTTGGGTAATTCTTGAAATCCCGATACATCTTTCGATAAGATTAAAAACTTCCAGATCTACTTTTACAGGCCTGATTCCGGCATTGTTGTTAATGAGATTGGTTTGACTGTCCTCTTTATAAGTAGTCAAAAGTTTTTCAATTCGCCTGATTTCTTCGATAGCAAGATTAATATTCTCATTTCCGGTTTTCTCATTTTCAGCCACAACAGTAATAGTAAAGTTGTTCCCCATGAGTTTTAGGGACTCGGAATATTTTTGGTTTTTCAATATGTTACTTTTTACTATCACAGATCGCTTTTATTTCGGCAGTCCACTCATCAGGTGTAGTTTCAGGTTTTCCGTGCCAGGTTTTAAGTATTTTTCCATCCGCATCAAGAAGCAGGGTTAATGGAAAACTACCGTCTTTATTGTAAATTTCGGCTAAATCCTCGTTTCGCTTTACTTGCTGGGGAGTTCCAATGTTTTTCTTTTTTCTTGGAAAATCAGCATTAACGAGTACCAGATTTTCATTTGCCATATCGGTGAATTTTTGACTCTCAAGATAGTCTCTGCGCGTCACAATACAAGGCCCGCACCAGTCTGAACCGGAAAAGTTCAGTAGAATTAATTCATGCTTTTCCTTTGCCATTTTTTTTGCATTATTAAAGTCAGGTTCCCAGTTGATTGGAAGCACTGTCATTAAAAGGAACATTGTAATTAGTTTCATTTTGCAGTTTGTTTTTAGATATATACGAAATAACGAATTGTTGGGTATCTTATTTTTTTTACTTGCTTAAGATTCGATTAAATTTTAAATCAAAAAAACTATTCACTAAGCGGTCTGAACACCAAAAAGATAGCCTACGAGTGCTGACATTACCATGGCAAAAGTACCCCAGATGCAGATGCGCAATATTGCTTTTAAAATATGTGATCCGCCAGCCTTTGCTGCCAGTATTCCTGATAGTGCCAAAAAGAGTATTGAAAAACCGTATTGGTAAAATACCATTTGTTTTATAGGAGCAAAAATAGCCACCAAAAGCGGCAATAAACCTCCAATAATAAACGAAACTGCCGATGCAAAGGCAGCAGTTAAAGGATTGGCCTGTGTGATTTCATTAATTCCCAGTTCATCACGCGCATGGGCTTCAAGGGCATCATGAGCCGTTAATTCTATGGCAACCTGCCTGGCCAGTTCTTTATTTAATCCTCTTTGAATGTAAATATCGGTGAGTTCTTCCAGTTCTTCTTCCGGCAGGGTTTCAAGAGCGATTTTTTCTCTTTTCAAATCTGCAGTTTCTACATCAGACTGGGAACTTACCGATACATATTCACCAGCTGCCATAGAAAGCGCACCGGCTACTAAACCTGCTACGGCCGCCAGTAAAATAGGTTCTCTGGTTACACTCGCTGCCGCAACACCAATGACTAAACTGGTCGTGGATAAGATTCCGTCGTTTGCCCCCAGAACTGCTGCCCTGAGCCATCCGCTTCTATTGATATAATGATTTTCAACGTGCATAATTTTAATTTATAGTATTTTAATCCAATCCGGATCTTCAGCGATTTTTGGGACGCCTCCAAAATTAGTTTTTAGAAACTGTCTTATTTGTAATGCTGTTTTGTTTTGTGTAGCGCTTTTCCACTCATTCCTATCATAAATATGAATCTGCTTTGCATTTGTGTTTGTAACAAATGAAATTCGGGATATTGAATCCCTATATTTCTTTATTTCATTTAACATGTCGCGATTTGGTACCACAACGATCATTTTATTAAGTGGCGCGTACAAAAAGGATTAGGTTTTAAAAGCTTTGAATCGGTAAGACAATTATTGAGTAGAATTGAAGTTATGCATATGCTGAGAAATAATCAGTTGTCTGGAATAGGATAACTATGTTTGAATCATTTTGTAAATTGGCGTACTAACTTTTAAATTGCTTAAATTCGTATATTTGATTCTGACAGATGTGACAGAACCTAAAAAATAGAGTATAGTTCTATTTACTAGTGTACGTCGAGCAGGTTTTTAAGATCATGATTTTTTATAATATCCTGTATTTCATTAGATATTATCAGTATGCATGAAGTAGTTTTGGAAGATGGCTACTGTCCTATGTGTTCTGTAATTTCAATTGATTGCAGGATTTTTTTTAAACTATAACCTGATTGGAAAAAATCGACAAATTGATTATCCTTTTTCGATCTAGATTGAACATCAGATCTGGATCACACCTACTTTTAATTTAAAGTGAGCATATTAAATATGCTTGAGTTTATATTATAGAACAATGATTTTAATGTTTTATTTAGTGAATTTTTTAAGGGAGATATCCGGTATTTGCTGATCGTCTTAAGAAAAATTCCGATAATCAGTCGATTTTGACAGAAGATGATTAATGGTAGTCATTTTTTTATATTTTAATAATACAGGCCACTTAAACACTGAATATTTTGCATTGCCTGATCTGTCTAGAGAAACTGTATGTAAGTATAAGAATAATACAGCAATTATGTGTAATAATGACAGTGTCACTTATCAAAAATGGGATGAGGAAAGTAATAAAGTGACTGAATATCTACTGTCTATTGACATAAGTACATGATCTCTTGTTGCTGTTTATTTAAACCGTTCTATTGAGTTTGTAATTTTAATCTAAGGTATTTTAAAATCCGGCACTGCATATATCCTAGTAGACTATTCATTAACACTCGGATTGTGGCGGTAATTGGAGATATAACAAAAAAAAAACTTAGATTAGCCGGATAAATAATTCGATATGCTGGCAGATACTATAGATGTCATTTGTCATTCAGCCAGTTCTGTAAATTTTATTCAACCTGATTCGTACATGAAAGCTACAAGTGTCGATGTTCTACACGAGATTGTACACTTTGCAGCACACAATAAACTTAAATGTTTGATTCTTTTATCCACCATGTCTGTTTATAGTTGGGAAATGTCTTTACAAATAAAGCAATAATGACTGAAAAGGATGACATCAAACAGAATATCCTCGCTGTTAGTAAAGACATTGGATATGTTCGCAGCAAGTATGTAATGGAAGAAATTACAGATCTCGCTGCCTCAAAAGGATTGCCGGTTGTTGCGTACCGTTTAGGTTAGGCAATGTGTCATGGGACAACTGGAGCCAGTGCACCCTACCAATGGTGGGCAGGATTAGTAAAACTGTGTTTGAAACACAATATATATCCTGATCTTAAAGAACTTCGTGAAGGCTTGATTGCATTAGATTACATGGTAAAATCTATCGTTCATATTTCTAATACCCCCGGATGCTATTGGACATAAATTTAACCTGATAGCTTCTCCGGAAAGTAACCTTACCCTTGAGTAGTTCTTTCAATTGCTACATGAGTATTATCCGCTGCAATTACAAAAAAAAAGTCATACAAAGATTGGCGCAAAGTTTGGGATGACAATAGCAGTTGCGAGCTATATCCACTTACAAGTCTTTTAAAGACAATATATACTAAGGTCTCTCCACAGTAGAGCTGTATTAAAATACCTATACATGGAACACTATGCAAGTGAAACAGTTTTAAAAGGAAGCGATGATAGAGAGTCCACATTTGACAAGAAATTATTAGACGCTTGTCTTCTTTATCTGGGTATACGTTTTTCGTAATGATTTTTAGATTTAATTTAATGATTTGTTTCATTCTAGTTTTTTCAAATCAGCTATAAATGATTCGAGAATTGTCTTTTTTTTTGGGATTCAGAAAGAAAAACTATGCAAAACTATGCAAAACTATTAAAAGTTAACAAGTAAAATTTTCGGTTTTGTCGCATTTGGGATGCCTTTTATCTTTGAGGCTAACAAAAAATGGATATTACATGTCGTAGCTATCCAAAATCTATAATGAAGATTATAGGAGCGATTTGTAGATCATGCTACAATCCAACGTTAGTTTATAAGCTTATACATTCTTATTGAGTCAGAGTTGAAGAAGAGAAAATCCAGAGTGTGAGCGAGCTGGAGATTGGATGAGATCTATATAAAAGTAAATGGATCTGTTGTTGTTTATATAGTATATAAATTAGGTAATATGGTAGATTTTCTTTTGATCAGAAAAATGCAGGAATAACGGCTTAGTCATTTCTAATTAAAGCAATTAGTAATAACTACAGACCACAAGTAATAAATATTCATAAAAGCGTTCCTAATGCTGAAGTTATCAAAGAATATAAGAATCATTTGTTGTCAAATATTAAAATACGTCAGTGTAAATATTACAACAATATTGTAAAATAGGGCCATCGTTTCATCAAGTAATATATACAAAATGGATTTGGCTTTAAAGACTTTGAATCGGCAAGATGAAGTTTGAGTGGAATTGAAGTTGTATATATGCTGAGAAAGAGTCAGGTGGTTGGACTAGGGATAATGATTAAATCATTCCGTAAATTGGTGGTTTAACGTTTAAATTGCTTAAATTTTTTATACTTGATTCTTACAGATGTGACAAAACTAGGTGTGTTTTTTATCTTTAATTCAAAACTAAATTAGTAATCTTTCTAGTTATTGAATCTCCATTTTTAGTTTTATTTTTTTTAATTTTATTTGTAAGTATATGATGTGGTATTAAGTTTTTATTTGTTGGATTGTTTTTAGATTGTAATATTTTTTGTTGATATTTTTAAGTTTAATAATAATTTATTTGTAATTTAATGATTTAATGTTTATTTATTTTTGTAGGTTTATAATATGGTGGTTATTTTTTTTGTCGGATTTTTTTGAAATAGTAAAATTTTAATTTGTAAGTTTATGAAATAATATTAAGTTTTTTTTTGTCAGTTTTTTTTAAAACCAATCTATAATTTATCTCGTATATTAATTTGTTCAATTTTTAATTAAAATTTCTATAGTATGAATAATTTTACACTCATTAATTCTGTAATTAAAATTTTATTATTGATTTTGTATTTTCTATTTAGTAAAGTACTATTAAGTTTGAAGAGAATATTACAATTTAATTACTTATCTTATTTTATAATAGTTTTTTTTCTTTTTAATGTATCATCTTCAATGTATGCTCAAGCTACCATTACAACAAATCCATCAAATTTGCAGATAAATAGTGCTTTAAATGGTCCTGGAATAGTAATTGTTGGAGGAACATTGTCGGGAGCAGCAACTGCTACAACATTGCGTGCAAATCAAGTTGCTGTCTTTTCGAATGGAGTTAGTGGCGCTGGTTTGGAAATACCGAGTGGTGCGTATTTTAGTACAGGAAATGCCCCTTTCGAATTAACAAATAGAAATACTGATCCTCAAAAAAGTTTTAACCCTGCTGGAGCTACAACTCTATCAGATCCCAACTTATCTACAGTTGATCCTGATGCAAAATACGACTTAGTGACGTATTCTTTTACAATTACTTTAGCACCAAATGTTTCAGGGCTACTTTTTAGCTATCAATTTGGTTCAGAAGAGTATCCAAATTATGTGGGTACCCAATATAATGATGCTTTTGGCTTTTTTGTTTCAGGGCCAGGTATTTCTGGAGTTCAGAATTTCGCAACATTGCCAAATGGTAATGCCACAGCAATAAATAAGGTAAATGCAGGTGTTCCTGGATTCGATTCACCGCCAACGCCTGCTCCTGGATATGATGGTTCTCAATCTGCTTTTTATATTAATAATGGTCATGTTACAACTATTGTTGGAGGTAAATACATTTCGAATGTAGCGCCTCAACCAGGACCTTTCCCGATTTTTACAGAACATAATGGTATAACAAAGTCGATAAAGAAATCCATTACCGGCTTAACTCCTGGCGGCACTTATACTTTTAAAATTGTAATTGCTGACACTGGTGATTCGGGATATGATTCGGGTGTTTTTTTAGATATTGTAGAGGGTATAATTTCTGCTGATCTATCTATTTCTAAAACTGTAAATAACCCAAGTCCCAACGTGGGAAGTAATGTTGTTTTTACACTCACAGCAGGCAATACTGGTCCTGGTAATGCACCAAATACCAAGGTTACTGATTTGTTGCCAGCGGGTTATACTTTTGTGTCGGCTACGCCAAGTGTTGGTACATACAATTCCTCGACAGGAGTTTGGGATATTGGTTTATTAAATATAGGTTCTTCCCCAACTTTGCAAATTACTGCTACGGTAAAAGCTGCGGGTCCTTATTTAAATAGTGCTTCTATAGCATCTCCAGATATTGCAGATCCTACACCTGGAAATAATACCTCTAGTGTTACCCCAACCCCGGTTGCGCAGTCTAATGTTGGTATAACCAAAACCGCAAGCAGCGCTACGCCTAATGTTGGCAGTAATGTTACTTTTACCTTAACAGCAACTAATGCAGGTCCAAGTGCTGCAACAGGAGTAAGTGTAACGGATATTTTACCTTCCGGCTATACTTTTGTAAGTGCCAGCACAGCTTCAGGAACCTATACCAGTGGAA
>NZ_MUGR01000046.1:0-72483 GCF_002217195.1 Flavobacterium aquidurense
TTTTGTTTTACAAAATCCTGCAGTTATGTGGGAGCCCCGATGACTATCGGGGCCTGTCATCTTTCGTTTGAAAACCCTGTTTCTAACCAAACGGGGTTTTTTGTTTTAATTGGTTTACGGTTTTACCTTTATTTAACCGCAAGGCACACAAAGGAGTTTGAATTGTTTGTAAATGTTAAGTTTGCAAAGACTAGTAGTCATAACACTTTAGAATTTTAAAAATTATATTTCTAATTACCCGTAAACTGCGTTAGGGATGGCAGCGGTATCCTTTTGTGGAAAACTAAATTTTTTCGGTGTAAACCGATAAGCCTATCGCAAAAGATTTAGCGGACAGCCCAGCCCGCACGCAGGGAAACGCCCAAATAAATTTACATATAATTAGCTTGTACAAAAATACATTAGAACTTAAGGTCAGAAACGAAACCCTGAGAATGTGTTATTTGAAAAAAAGTAGCTACTTATACGGATAAAGCAATTCTCAGCGAAGTGCTGTTATACTAAAAAAAATGATTCAAAATAATTCGGGGCAACATCAAACATTCGTCTTTTTTCATTAGAATTTCTATCTTCGATTGAATTTTAATTTGTAAGTATGAAACTTTACATTGTAATTTTATTGTTTATAGGTTTTTCGGTTAGTGCACAAAAGCATGATGTGCAGAAAACTATTGAGATTTTCTTTGACGGGTTTCATCAAAAAGAAACGGCAAAAATGCAATCCGTTTGTTCTTCTAAAATTATTTTGCAGTCAATTAGTGAAAGTGAGACGAAAGGCAGTAAATTATCTGATGAAACAGCGGGGGAACTATTTAAATCTATTGCTTCAATTCCGTCAAATGTAAAATTTCAAGAAAAATTTTTAAGTTACAATATTCAAATAGATGGAACGATGGCTCATGTTTGGGCGCCTTATGAATTTTATTTGAATGATAAGCTAAGTCACACGGGTGTTAATACCTTTACTTTGTTTAAAGAAAAAGGGAATTGGAAAATTATCTATTTAATTGATACAAGACGTAAATAAATTTTTAAATTACTTCATTAAGATAGTAATGACAAACATCTGTCAACAAACACTCTTCGCATTTAGGTTTTGGCCTGCAAGTCTCTCTTCCCAGAAATGAAATTACCATTCCAATTTCTGACCAAATTGATTTTGGTAACGCTTGCATAAGATCCTTTTCGACTTTATTACCATCTTTATTTTCTTTTATTATTCCAATTCTTGGTGCTACACGAATTACATGTAAATCTGCAATAATACCTTCGGCAGGTTGATGGGTTTCTCTTAAAATAACATTTGCAGATTTTCTGCCAATACCTTTTAACGCTGTCAATCCTTGCATTGTCAAGGGGATATCTTCATCATTTTTGATGGTTTTAGCAATTTCAAGAAGCCATTGTGTTTTGGTTGGATAATTCCGAACCTTACTTATATAGGGAATAAAGGTCTGTGAATCGGCTTCGGATAAACTTTTGAGTGTTGGGAATTTTGCAAATAAAGCAGGTGCAATAGTGTTGATATTTGCATCAGAATCCTGGGCAGATAAAACGACCATGACCAATAACTGATAAGTATTTTTGTAATCTAACGGATGATTTTTTCCTTTATATTTTTTTAGAATGGGATTTAACTTAGTTTCCCAATCTGATGTTTCTCGAAATAAATTCATCTCGGTATCGTTTTAAATTCAATTACAAAAATATAACTATCACAAAATTAAGTAGTTTTGATGAAATCAAGGATCTTTTTTATAACATTTTGGTTACCAAGTATTTTTCTGTGTCCTAAACCTTCGGTCAAAAATAAAGTTCCATTTTGTAAGTGTTTATGAATATGAATTCCTGCTTCGGCAGGCACTTCAGGATCATCTTTATCATGGATTACCAAAACTGGAATTTGAATTTTTTGAGCCGCACGATAAGCGGAAAAATCATCCATTTTTACCTGGTACTTATCCTCAAATAGAAAACGAAGACGTTCGCTGAATTTTTGGTTCAATCCAAGTTTGAAAATAAATTCATCTAAAATATCCTGTACAATGTCTCCGCTGCCAATAACAATAGCTTTTTTTACTTTTAAACCATCTTTGACAGCATTTAGGACAGACATTCCACCTAGTGAATGTCCAATCGCAATTTCGAAAGGCCCATATTGTTTTTCTATTTCCAGAATAGAGGCAATAAATTCAGACATTATCGTTGTATTTCCTTCTGATTTTCCATGTGCGGGAGCATCAAAACTTACAGTCGAATAGCCATTTTGCAAAAGTGCATCTGCTATTTTGAATAACTGTGTTCCGCGGCCGGACCAACCATGGACTAATAAAATTTTCTGTTCACTTTTTCCATACTGGTACGTCAGGATACTTTTATTAATGACGGGTACCATGATTCTATTTTTGCCACTTTTGTTATCCATTTCATACTCTCGTTTAGGAATTTTATGTTTTATAGGAGTTGTAAAAAGCTTTGCGGCAAATGTTGTAGCGAACTTAGGGGATATAAAAGCGAGTATTTTACCAGAAAGTATAATTACCTGTGGAATTTTTAATGATTGAGTAGGATTAGTAACCTTTTTTGCCATATTAATAAATTTTTTCTGAAGCTGTAATTTCACTTATTTTTTCCTAAATTTAGGAAACATAAAAGTAAGATATTAATGAATGCTTACTGAAAAAAATAATTCACAGATTAGTTTTATTAATACGTTTATAAATTTCTACATGGAAATATTTCATATTAGTGCAGAATGCTATCCTATGGCTAAAGTTGGCGGTTTGGCTGATGTTGTTGGGGCATTACCAAAATATCAAAAGAATGCAGGTCATGAGGTTCGCGTTGTTGTTCCTTGCTATGACACAAAGTTCAGGAATGAAAATGATTTTGAACGCGTTCATCAGGGAAGTATATCTCTGGGTGACTTTGATTTTCCGTTCAGTATCTTAAAAGAGATAAACGATAAGTTAGGTTACGAATTGTATCTGATAGAAATAGAGGAATTGTTTAACCGTTCAAACGTGTATGGTTATGAGGATGATATAGAACGATTTTTATCGTTCCAAATAGCTGCTTTAGATTGGATTTCGAGTAGAAATACTATTCCTGATATTATTAATTGTCACGACCATCATACCGGATTGATTCCATTTATGGTTAAGTATGCGTATAAATATGAAAATTTAAGATCAGTCAGAACAGTAATCACGATTCATAATGGTTTGTATCAGGGATGGTTTGGTTTTGATAAATTACATTATTTACCTGAATTTGATTTAATACACGTTGGTTTTTTAGAATGGGATCATTCTATTAATTCTCTGGCAGTAGGCGTAAAATGTGCACATGCAGTTACGACTGTATCACCAAGTTATCTGAATGAAATTAATATCTCGGCAAATGGGTTAGAAGCCTTGTTCAGATCTGTAAGAGATAAATCAAAAGGAATTTTAAACGGAATTGATTTTGAAGTGTGGAATCCGTTTAAGGATCAAATGATTGCTGAAAATTATTCGGTTGAAACGTCAGAAAGTGGAAAGCAAAAAAATAAAGAAAAATTATGCGAGCAATTTGATTTAGACCCTGCAAAGCCATTATTTAGTTTTATAGGCCGTTTATTCGAAGAAAAAGGGGGAGATCTGTTGCCTCAGGCTTCTGCTTTGGCTTTATCTGAAAATTACGAAAATATTAATATCCTGATTTTGGGATCGGGAAATTCTGCTATAGAAGAACAATTAATTCAATTGCGAAATGATTATAATGGCAATTATAGTGTTTTTATTGGTTACAATGAAGAGCTGGCGCATTTGATATACGCTGGTTCCGATTATATTTTAATGCCGTCGAGAGTCGAGCCTTGTGGTTTAAATCAGATGTATGCTTTGCGTTATGGTACAATTCCAATCGTGAGGAGAACGGGAGGTTTACGCGATACTGTAATTGATTTTGGTGATAACGGAAATGGAATTTGTCATGACCAGGCCTCGGTAGGAGATATCTGTTATTCAATAAATCGTGCAGTAAAACTATATGACGATAAAATAAATTTCTATAAAATAAGAAAAATGGGAATGGGAATTGACCATTCCTGGGAGCGCGTTTGCCAAGAATATATCGAGATATACACCTTAATAATTGAGAAAAATGAAGTTTAAAAAGAAGAATGTAGTTGCCATTATTTTAGGAGGAGGACAAGGATCACGTTTGTACCCATTAACAGAAACCAGATCAAAACCGGCAGTTCCAATTGGCGGGAAATACCGATTGGTAGATATTCCGATTTCAAATTGTATCAATTCGGATATTTTTAAAATATTTGTTCTGACGCAATTCAATTCGGCATCTTTGAATGCGCATATTAAGAACACATTCAATTTTAGTATTTTCAGTCAGTCATTTGTAGATATTTTAGCTGCAGAACAAACTCCTGATAATCCAACATGGTTTCAGGGAACTGCAGATGCTGTTCGACAATGTATGTCGCATTTTTTAAAACACGATTTCGATCACGCATTGATTCTTTCCGGTGATCAGTTGTATCAAATGGATTTTAATGAAATGTTAGAAGCTCACATTGCTGCAAATGCTGAGATTTCTATTGCAACTTTGCCGGTAAACGCAAAAGATGCGCCGGAATTTGGAATTCTAAAGACAAATCACGAAAGTTGTGTTGAAGCTTTTATCGAGAAACCTGATGCATCTTTATTGCCGCAATGGGAGTCTGAAGTGAGCGAGCAAATGCAGGAAAAAGGTAAAAAATACCTTGCTTCTATGGGAATTTACATCTTTAATAAACCATTATTAGAAGAATTAATGGCGAATCCGGAGACAAAAGATTTCGGAAAAGAAATTATTCCGCATGCTGTTGGAAAACATAAAATCCTGAGTTATCAATATGAGGGATATTGGACAGATATTGGGAATATTGAATCATTTTTTGAAGCTAATATTGGTTTAACTGCGGATATTCCTGAGTTTAATTTATTTGATAATGAGAATAAAATTTTTACAAGACCGAGATTACTGCCTCCGTCTAAATTTAGAAATTCAATTATAAATCAATCTTTAATCTCTGAAGGCTGTATTGTTAATGCCAAAGAAATTAAGAGTTCTGTAATTGGTATTCGTTCCAGAATTGGAGTAGGTACTGTTCTTGAAAATTGTTATGTCATGGGGAACGATTTTTATCAGGATCTTGATGAGATGAATCATGAAAGTACGATTAATAAAATTCATGTGGGAATAGGTGAAAATTGTTTTATAAAGAATGCTCTGGTCGATAAAAATGTTCGTATTGGAAACAATGTTCATATTAATGGAGGAAAACATTTGGACAATTTTACAAATGAGCTGTATAGTATAAAAGACGGAATTGTTGTTATTAAAAAGGGAGTTGTTCTATCGGATAATTTTAGAATTGAATAAAATACATTAATTGTTGCCTTAAAAACCAAATATGAATAAAGTTATCACGCATTCTCTTTTTACTGATTTTGATATTGATTTATTCAAAGCAGGCAAACACTTCAAATTATACGAAAAGTTAGGAGCGCATTTAGTTGAAGTTAACGGAGTAAAGGGCGTTTATTTTGCAGTTTGGGCGCCAACAGCACAATCTGTTTTGGTTGTTGGTGATTTTAATTATTGGACAGAAGGTGAACATTTGTTGCAAGTGCGTTGGGATTCTTCCGGAATTTGGGAAGGATTTATCCCTGATATTACAAAAGGTTCTTTGTATAAATATAAAATTCAATCCAGTATAGACGGAGTTGTAACTGAAAAGGCTGATCCTTTTTCTTTATACTGCGAAAAACCACCTCATACAGCATCTGTTGTCTGGGATTTAGATTATAATTGGAAAGACGAAAACTGGATGCAATCGCGTAAGGAGAAGAATGGTCTTGATAGACCATACTCTGTTTATGAAGTACACTTAGGTTCATGGAAACGCGGTGATAATAATCGTTTCCTGACGTATCTTGAACTGGCGGATGATTTGGTAAATTATGTAAAAGAAACGGGTTTTACCCACGTTGAATTTATGCCTATAATGGAATATCCTTATGATCCGTCGTGGGGTTATCAGTTGACAGGCTATTTTGCTCCGACTTCACGTTTTGGAAAACCACAGGATTTTATGGTGCTGGTTGATAAATTGCATCAGGCCGGAATTGGAGTAATATTAGATTGGGTTCCATCGCATTTTCCTGATGATGCCCACGGTTTAGGTTTTTTTGACGGATCACATTTATACGAACATCCGGATCGCAGAAAGGGATATCATCCGGATTGGAAAAGCCTGGTTTTTAATTATGGCCGTAATGAAGTTCGTGCTTTTTTAATTAGTAATGCTGTTTTCTGGCTTCAGCATTATCATGCTGATGGTTTACGCGTTGATGCTGTAGCTTCGATGTTGTACCTTGATTATTCGAGAAAAGAGGGAGAATGGGAACCGAATATTTATGGAGGCAGAGAGAATCTGGATACTATTAGTTTTCTTAAAGAGTTTAATGAAGTAATCTACGCTAATTTTGATGGAGTCCAGACAATTGCTGAAGAAAGCACTTCGTTTCCTATGGTTTCGAGACCCACTTTTACAGGTGGTTTAGGCTTTGGAATGAAATGGATGATGGGCTGGATGCACGATACACTAAAGTACTTTCAGAAAGAAACGGTTTATAGAAAATACCATCAAAACGATTTGACGTTTTCGATGACGTATGCGTTTACTGAAAATTTCATGCTTCCATTTTCTCATGATGAAGTCGTCTATGGAAAAAAATCGATTGCCAATAAAATGCCCGGCGACGAATGGCAGAAATTTGCTAATTTAAGACTCCTATATGGTTACATGTTTACTCATCCCGGAACAAAATTATTGTTTATGGGATCTGAATTTGGACAGAGCGACGAATGGAATTTTGAAAAAAGTTTAGACTGGCATTTGTTGCAATATGACTATCATTCCGGTATAAAAAAACTGATTACAGATTTAAACCAATTGTATAAATCGCATCCTGCATTGTATGAAAAACAGTTTTCGGCAGAAGGTTTTGAATGGATCAATTATTCAGATCATCAAAATGCGGTTTTATCTTATATCCGAAAAGGGAATGATCCTGATGAAAATGTGATCGTGGTTTGTAATTTTACGCAAGTAATTCGGGAAAATTATAGAATCGGAATTCCGAAAAAAGGCAAATTAAAAGAGATTTTTAATAGTGATGCAGTACTTTATGGTGGAAGCGGGATAGGAAATGCTAAAACTTTAAAAATTGAAGCGATTGCTTATGACGGAAGAGATCATTCTGTCGCATTAACTTTGCCTCCTTTAAGTGTTACAGTTTATTCGTATTCATAAAAAAATCAGCAGTTATTTATTGCGGTAACAATTTGTCAGTTTTAAGTTTTAAAATTGTCGAATTGTTATTTTTTGAGCAATAATTTAAGAGTCGTTCAGAAAAAACGTTTTCGTGAATAAACCTTTTATTGATAGCGGTTTAGGAGGTTTTTTTGTATGTTTGAAAGAGAGACAGAGTTAGAATAATTAATTTATTTAGTGTTATGATTACAAATACATCATTAGAATATAAAGGAGATTTATATCCTTCAAAAATTGTTTCGTTTGAGCATGAAGGAGATTCAATTTTTTTTAATACAGACAACAAAGTAATCTTAAAAGTTACTATTCTCAGAGACAGTTTAATTCGGTTTCGTTTTACTACAAAAGGATATTTCAGCAACGATTTCTCATATGCAATTGATAAAACGCAGCTTCATGGTTATAATTTTTTAGAACTTACAGAAGAAGAAACTTATTTTCAGATCAGGACGAGCAAGGTAAAATGTAAAATTCAGAAAATTGATCTTCGTTTGTCTATTTATGATTTAAACGATGTTTTAATTCTCGAAGATGAACTTGGTTTTCACTGGGAAGAGAGTTATGAATATGGCGGAAATATTGTCAAAATGAGCAAGTCTTCCAAAGACGGGGAATGCTTTTACGGACTGGGAGATAAAGCCACTCAAATGAATCTAAAAGGCAAAAGACTCGAGAATTTTGCTACAGATCAGTATGCTTATCAAAAAGAGCAAGATCCGTTGTATAAGGTTGTTCCATTTTACATCGGTTTACAGAACAAACAATCTTACGGTATTTTCTTCGATAATACGTTCAGAACTTTTTTTGACTTTTGTCAGGAAAGAAGAAATGTTACGAGTTTTTGGGCTGAAGGCGGCGAAATGAACTATTATTTTGTTTATGGGCCTCAAATGCAGGATGTAGTCACGACGTATACCGATTTGACGGGAAAACCGGAATTACCTCCATTATGGGTTTTAGGATATCACCAGTGCAAATGGAGTTACTATCCGGAGAGTAAAGTAAAAGAAATTACTTCAAAATTCAGAGAGTTAAAAATTCCTTGTGATGCCATTTACTTGGATATCGATTATATGGAAGGATTTCGATGTTTTACCTGGAACAAGGAATATTTTCCTGACCCAAAACGAATGGTAGCAGAATTAGCCGAAGACGGCTTTAAAACGGTTGTCATTATCGATCCCGGAATAAAAATAGATAAGGATTACTGGGTGTATCAGGAGGCCTTAGAAAAGGATTATTTTTGCAAAAGAGCTGACGGTCCTTATATGAAAGGCAAAGTCTGGCCGGGAGAGTGTAATTTTCCTGATTATACAAATCCCGCAGTCAGAGAATGGTGGGCTGGATTATTTAAAGAATTAATTTCAGATATTGGTGTAAAAGGAGTTTGGAACGATATGAATGAACCTGCCGTTATGGAGGTGCCCAATAAAACTTTCCCAATGGATGTTCGTCATATTTATGACGGAAATCCTTGCAGTCATCGAAAAGCACATAATATTTACGGTACTCAAATGGCAAGGGCGACGTATCATGGAGTGAAGCGATTTGCTTATCCTAAACGTCCTTTTGTAATAACACGCTCGGCATATTCGGGAGCACAACGTTATACATCCTCCTGGACAGGAGATAATGTTGCTACTTGGGAGCATTTATGGATTGCGAATATTCAGGTGCAAAGAATGTGTATTTCCGGAATGGGATTTACAGGTTCTGATATTGGTGGTTTTGCTGAACAGCCAACCGGAGAATTATATGCACGCTGGATCCAGTTAGGTGTATTTCATCCTTTTTGCAGAACACATTCTTCCGGAGATCATGGCAATCAGGAACCTTGGGCTTTTGATGAAGAAGTGATTAATATTACCAGAAAGTTTGTCAGTCTTCGTTATCAGTTATTACCTTATTTGTATACCATGTTCTGGCAATATATCGAAGAAGGAATTCCCATGCTGAAACCATTAGTATATTATGATCAGGATGACACGCAAACGCATTATCGTAATGATGAATTTATCTTTGGAAATCAAATATTGGTATGTCCAATCCTTGAACCTAACGCTGTAGGTAGACGTATGTATATCCCAAGAGGTGAATGGTATAACTATTGGACGAATGAATTTTCTACTGGAGGAAAAGAAGTTTGGGTAGATACTAAATTTGATGAAATTCCACTTTTTGTAAAAGCGGGTGCCGTAATTCCAAAATATCCGGTTCAGCAATATGTTGGCGAACTTGAATTTGATGAATTAACGCTTGATTTATATTTTAAAAACGGTAAAGAAAAATCAGTAGTTTATGAGGATGCGCAAGACGGCTATGATTATAAAAAGGGACGTTACAGTTTTTTATCTTTTAGAACAATTGGCAAAGAAAAGGAATTAATCATTCAGCTTCATAAAGAAGGTAAATATGATACACCTTACAGCAAATACAAAATCAACTTAATAGGTTTGCCATTTAAAGTGACAGAGATCGAACTAGACAATGAAAAAGTAGTATTTGATTCCGCTGCTTTTGAAGAGAATCACTTCTTAATTGTTGATAAAGAGTTTAATGAACTTCATATTATTGGAGAGTAAGTAAATTTTGGTATTTTCTTATTTAATTATGTAAATCATAAATTAATAATAATTGTATTTTTGTGTGTTTCAAAAATATATCGATCATGAAAAAACAATTAATATTAGGGATTTTCACAGCTGTTTTGATAGCTGGTTGCGCTACTAATCCCGTTACAGGAAAGAAAAACCTTAATTTCGTTTCAAACAGCGAATTGTTTCCTTCCTCTTTTCAGCAGTATAATACTTTTATAACAGAAAATAAAGTTATAACAGGAACTGCGGATGCCAAAAGGGTAGAAACTGTCGGAATGAGAATTAAAGCTGCCGCAGAAAAATATTTGACATTTTTAGGTCAGTCGCAATACTTAAAAGATTACCGTTGGGAGTATAAATTGGTTGATAGTAAAGAAGTGAATGCCTGGTGTATGCCTGGCGGGAAAATTGTTGTGTATTCGGGAATTTTACCTATCACTCAGAACGATGCAGGTTTAGCGACTGTTATGGGACATGAAGTGTCTCACGCATTAGCGAATCACGGAGCACAAAGAATGAGCGCTGCACAGTTACAGCAAATCGGCAGTGCTGCATTAGACGCTGCAACCAGCAACAAATCTGAAGCAACAAGACAAATATTTGCTCAGGCTTACGGAGTTGGTTCTGAAGTAGGAGTGATGCTGCCGTTTAGCAGAAGTAATGAAACTGAAGCAGATAAAATAGGATTAACCCTAATGGCAATTGCAGGTTATAATCCGGATGATGCCATTGCATTCTGGACGAGAATGTCAGCTAAATCAGGCGCTGCAGGTACACCTGAATTCATGAGTACACACCCGTCTGACGCAACAAGGATTGCTAATATAAAATCGTTGATTCCGGAAGCAAAAGCTACAGCATTAAAAGTGGGGATTATAAAATAAAGAACATTATATCATTCGATACAAATTATTAAAGCTATTCTTTTTAGGGTAGCTTTTTTTATGTAAATATTATTTTAAAGTGTTGATAATTTATTAATCTACGATTTATCAGATTTTTATTTGATTATCACAAAAATTGGATAAATTCGTAAGCTGTTAACAAAACCATTTCTATGAAAAACTTACAAAAAGGAGATAAAAAATTATTAAATGCCTGGGCTTTTTATGACTGGGCAAATTCAGTTTATACACTAACAATTGCATCTGCAGTATTTCCTATTTTTTATGAAGCTTTATTTGCGGACCGTGATCATTATATTGATGTTTTTGGAATGCATCTAAAGAATTCAGCTTTAATTAGTTTTATCACGGCGATGGCATTTTTGGTTGTTTCTGTTATGTCTCCATTATTATCAGGAATTGCTGATTATGTTGGGAATAAAAAATCGTTCATGAAATTTTTCTGTTATTTAGGAGCTACATCCTGTATCGGATTATATTGGTTTGACCTGGATAATATTTATATTGGACTGGCTTTTTATTTTTTGGGACTAATTGGTTTTTGGGGAAGTTTGGTTTTTTACAATTCTTATTTACCGGATATCGCTTTTGAAGAGCAACAAGACAGTATTAGCGCTAAGGGATATTCGCTTGGTTATATTGGAAGCGTAGTTTTATTGCTGATCAATCTTGCAATGATCATGAAACCAAAGCTTTTTGGAATCACGGGAACAGACGGCGAGGCAGCAATGAAAGCCATGAGGTATTCGTTTGTAATGGTGGGTGCCTGGTGGATATTGTTCAGTCAGTATACGTATTATTATTTACCAAAGGGAAGAAAAGAACGCACTGAAAAACTAACAAAAACAGTTGTGTTTAATGGCTTCAAAGAATTAAAGAAAGTTTGGGCATTGCTACAGCAAAATATCCCATTAAAACGTTATTTAGGAGGTTTTTTTGTTTCAAGTATGGCAGTACAAACCGTATTGTTGGTGGCTACCTATTTTGGAGCCCAAGAGATTCAATGGGAGTCTAAAGACGAAGCTACAATTGGTTTGATTGTTAGTATTTTACTAATACAGCTAATTGCGGTTGCAGGTGCGGTAATAACGTCAAAAGCATCATCTAAATTTGGTAATATCCCAACCTTGATCTTTATTAATTTTATTTGGGTAGTATTCTGTGTGATTGTTTATTTTATTTACCTGCCAATCCATTTTTACATTGCAGCTACTATTGCAGGATTTGTAATGGGAGGAATTCAGGCTCTATCACGTTCTACCTATTCGAAATTATTACCTGAAACAGAAGATACAGCTTCATTTTTTAGTTTTTATGATGTAGCTGAAAAAATAGGAATTGTAATTGGAATGTGTGTTTACGGGATTATTGACCAACTAACAGGAAGTTCCCGTTCAGCAATTGTTATTCTTGGAATATTCTTTATTACAGCTATTTTTCTATTGAGAAGAATACCAAAAAAGGCACTTTAAATACTAAAGTGCCTTTTCAGGGATTTAAGTTGTCACTAAATAAGACAAACTTGTATAATTTGATTGATGATGATTATTGTTTTTTTAGGACTATACCTTTGAGATATTTCCTGAACCTGAAACCTTTACATCTCTTTTTTCAGGATTTCCTGTGTATTTGATATTTCCTGAACCTGAAACTCTTGCAGTTAAGCTTTCCTTGCAGTTAATTTTGCTGTTTCCGGATCCGGAAACTGTTACATTAACATTTTTTGATTGTAAATCTGCAGTATCAATATCACCGGAACCTGAAAGTTTAGTGGTAAAATTAACTGCATTTCCTTTTAAACGTACATTTCCTGAGCCACTTAGATTTAATTCTAAATTATTGGAATCTACTGCTAAATTAAAGTTACCAGAACCGGATAATCTGGCAAGAAATGCATCATTTTTAATAACGTCTTTTGACTGAATATTTCCTGAACCTGACAAAGTTACTTCAGCTATTTTTTCAAATGGTATCGTTACCTGTATCTTTTTACCGATACTAGATTTTATGTTTATGCCTTTTTCAGTGTAAATTTTCAATACATTCCCTTCAACTTCAACTTTTATGGCAGATAGTAAATTTTCTTCTCCCTTGATGATAATTTTTCCTTCTTTTCCTGCTACTAAATCTACATCAAAAGAACCGGAAACTTTTATCGCATCATAGTCTGCTGTTGTTCTCGTTTCGGTAACGACGGTCCCATTTCCTTTCTTTTTATCGTTGGATGACCATTGTGCATTTGCAATAAAAGTTACTAAAAATGCTCCGCACACTAATAATTGAATTGATTTTTTCATTTTTTTGATTGTTTTGATTATTATTTTTGACTGATTTTTGAAACTACTGTCTTTTGGTTAGTATGACATTACCATAATTAGAATTAACAATGACTTTACTTTGTCCTTTTTTCTTGTTGTAACCGCTTAATCTTTTCGCATTATTTTTAATTTCACTAACAGAAACCTCCAGGGAACTATCACTTTTTATACTTCCATATCTGGTGTTAATATCAAAATCAAAAGCAAAGTTGGTGTTGTATCCCAAGGATATGTTGGTATATCCTGTATTAATGTTAACATTCTTTGGTTTTTCATTAAGCGATTCCACATTTATTTTAGAATAAGTAGCGTCGATATTCAGGTTGCTGGAAATTTCTGCAATTGATATAGTTACGTAATTACTGCTCCCAACAAGTGAATTTATTTTTTGAAATTTGAAAGTACCATAATTTCCTTTGCATTTAATATTCTGGCCTTCCAGCAATGATACGTCAGTATAATTTGCGTCAATATTTAAATTTCCGGATTCATTAATTTTTATTCCTGAATAGCGCGCTTCAATGTTTCCGCTTTTAATGTACTCGATAGTAGAGTTCTGACTGTATCCAATTTCGACTCTATTGCTGTCACCATTAAGTTTACCCAATATAATCTTGCCATATTTACAAGAAATATCAGTGGTAGATTCTAAAGTAAGAGTGGTAATATTCCCGTATTTATTGTTGAGTTTTACGGTGCCGTTTTTTGGGATTTTTATTACGTAATTAATTTCAAAACTATTGCTGCTTCCTCTGCTTTTTACGGATGAGCTGCCAAGATTTGTAACGGCAGCAACTAAAGACTTAAGAGCGGTAATGTTAACATCAATGCTGTTTAATCTTTCGTTGACCCAGTTTTCATTCCCGCCGGAAACCTTTATGGTGATGTCAAGATCGATTTTATCCTCATCCCAGGTACTTACAGTTATGTTTCCGTATTTGTTATCGATATCAATTCCTGCATTTGAATTGACGATATAAGTTTTTTTAATGTTTTTTTGTTTAGAAATAAAGCTGTCATCATTTGAAAATCCTAATAAAGGAATCAAAAGAAATAAGACTAGTATGTTATAGTGTTTTTTCATGAGTAGTATTTTTAAATTTTTCATTTTCTTCAATGCGCTGCAATACCGTTTGCAAAAAGGAGATTCGGGTTTGCAGGTTGCTGATCATAGCGTAAATAATTTGCTTGTTTTCGCCATTTTTCTGAACTTCTTTTATGATTTTTGCATAATCAGCATCAAAAACTTTCATTTGTTTTAAAGCGTCATTTATAATTTGTTCATTTTCCGGCGAACTTTTTTCTTTTAATTTAACTAGCTCATTGTCAATTAAAATACTGAATATCGAATCGGTTCGTTGAGTTTCTTTTGATGCAAACTTAAATTCTGTGGGTTTCTCTGTGTTGTTATAGAACAGAGATATCCCAAGCAATACCACAATTGATGCAGCGATTGCCCAAACAGCGTGATTCTTTTTCTTTGGTTGTCTTTTGTTTAATTTATTTAAGAAGTCAACCTGATGGTCAGCATTCATTCTTTTTACATCCCATTGATTCTCAAATTTTTCAAATAATTGATCTAAATCGTCATTTTCCTTTTTCATATATCTAAAATTTATTTTTAAGCGGCGAAGGTGTTGTTGCTTTTTTATTGGTTTGTGCGCACAAACTTTTTATTTTCGGCAATATCATATCTCCTCTATTTTTTTTCGTAAACTTTCTTTTGCCCTACTTAATGTTGTCCGGCAATTAGCATAACTTATATTTAAAATTTCGCAAATTTCTTCCTGATCATAACCTTCAATATAAAAGAGCGTTAATACCATTCGGTAATTATCTTTCAAACTTAAAATTGAATCTAAAACTTGTTTCACTTTAAGCGAATTCAAATCTATGTTTTCAGAAAAGAAACCTTCGTTTTCTTCTATTTTATATAATGTTTTGCTCAAATCTTCGACCTGAAAAGCATTATTCTTCTTATAAAAGTCAATACTATAATTGACAATTATTTTCTTTAACCATGCTCCAAAAGCGACTTCTTGTTTATAGTCATTTATTTTTGTAAAAGCCTTAAGGAAACCTTCTTGCATGACGTCTTGTGCAAAATGTTCATCTTTTACAATACGGTAGGCCACATTGTACATGGCTTTACAGTAACGATTGTAAACTTCGAATTGTGCTTTCTGATTGTTTTCTTTACAAAGCGCGATTAATTCTTCGATATTTTGGTTAGTTATATTCAAGTAATGATTGCTAGTTTTATATAAGGACAGTGCTTTTTTTGATTTGTTACACTTTTAAAAAAAATAATTGTATTTTTTTTAAGACTATAATTATCTTAGGTAATGATTCTCTCAGTTTGATTTCAAAACTTTCTTTTTTGCTTTTGGCATAATGATTGTCTATTTTTACCGCCTATCTTATAAACGAAAGACTTGGTGTAGTTTTACCTAAATGTACTATAACTAAGATTAGGTTTTAAGTTACGATTAAAAATTTAATGACAAAACGACTTATATACTATTATGTCAGACCATAAAATACTTACTATTGACAATCTGTCACTTCAGGAATTTGATTCTGAAGCAGAATTAATTCCATTATTAACTCCAGAAGACGAAGAGGAAATGAACAATGAAGAGCTTCCGCTTTCGTTACCTATTTTACCTTTACGTAATACCGTTTTATTTCCGGGAGTTGTTATTCCGATTTCAGCGGGAAGAGATAAATCAATAAAGCTAATTAATGATGCCAATGCAGGAGGAAAAATAATTGGAGTTGTTTCTCAAATTAATGAGGAAGACGAAGATCCTTCAAAAGATGATATACATAAAATTGGAACTGTAGCAAGAATCCTGCGCGTTTTAAAAATGCCTGACGGAAATGTTACGGTTATTTTGCAAGGAAAAAAACGTTTCGAAATTGACGAAGTTACTTCAGAAGATCCGTATATCACAGCAACGATCAAAGAGGTTTCAGAAGAACGTCCGGAAGAAAATGATACTGAATTTACTGCTATTTTAGATTCTGTAAAAGAATTAGCGATTCAAATCATAAAAGAAAGTCCAAACATTCCTTCAGAAGCTACTTTTGCGATTAAAAACATTGAAAGCCAATCGTTTTTAATCAATTTTGTTTCTTCTAACATGAATTTATCGGTAAAAGAAAAACAAGGTTTGTTATCGATAAACGGATTAAAAGAGAGAGCGCTTGAAACCTTACGTTATATGAACGTGGAGTTGCAAAAATTAGAATTGAAAAATGACATTCAGTCAAAAGTACGTTTTGATTTAGACCAGCAGCAGCGTGAGTATTTCTTACACCAGCAAATGAAAACCATTCAGGAAGAATTGGGAGGCGTTTCGCAGGAAGAAGAAATGGACGAAATGGGACTGAAAGCGAAAACAAAAAAATGGGACGAAAAAACGCAAAAGCATTTCGAAAAAGAATTGTCTAAAATGCGTCGAATGAATCCGCAATCACCTGATTTTGGAATTCAGCGTAATTATTTAGAATTGTTTTTAGAATTGCCTTGGGGTGAATATTCTAAAGATAAATTTGATTTAAAACATGCTCAAAAAATATTAGATAAAGATCATTTTGGACTTGAAGAAGTTAAGAAAAGAATGATCGAACATTTGGCTGTATTGAAACTTCGTAACGATATGAAATCGCCAATAATATGTTTAACAGGACCTCCGGGAGTTGGTAAAACCTCGATTGGACGTTCAGTTGCCGAAGCATTAGGACGTGAATATGTACGCATTTCATTAGGCGGTTTACGTGACGAAGCAGAAATTCGCGGACACAGAAAGACCTATATCGGTGCAATGCCAGGTCGTATTATTCAGAGTTTGAAAAAAGCGGGAACATCAAATCCTGTATTTATTTTAGACGAAATAGATAAACTTTCCAGCGGTAACAGCGGAGATCCTTCTTCTGCCTTATTAGAAGTTTTAGATCCGGAACAAAACAATGCTTTTTATGATAATTTCCTTGAAATGGGATATGATTTATCTAAAGTAATGTTTATTGCGACATCAAATAATATGTCTTCGATTCAGCCGGCGTTGCGTGACAGAATGGAAGTTATTAAAATGTCAGGTTATACGATCGAAGAAAAAGTTGAAATTGCCAAAAGACATCTTTTTCCTAAGCAATTAGAGGCTCACGGATTAACGACTAAGGACTTGACAATTGGTAAAAAACAATTAGAAAAAATCGTAGAAGGATACACGCGTGAATCCGGAGTTCGTAACTTAGAAACTAAAATTGCCCAGGTTATTCGTAACGCTGCAAAATCAGTCGCAATGGATGAGGAATACAATAAAAAAGTAACTGACGAAGATATCGTTAAAGTTTTGGGTGTGCCAAGATTAGAACGAGATAAATACGAAAATAATGATGTTGCCGGAGTTGTCACAGGTTTAGCCTGGACAAGTGTTGGTGGTGATATTTTGTTTATTGAGTCCTTAATTTCTGAAGGAAAAGGCTCATTGACGATCACCGGGAATCTTGGTAATGTGATGAAAGAATCAGCTACAATTGCTTTAGAGTATATTAAAGCCAATGCTAAAAAGTTAGGTTTAAGTGTAGAATTGTTTCAGAAATACAATATTCACCTGCACGTTCCGGAAGGAGCAACTCCAAAAGACGGGCCAAGTGCCGGTATTGCGATGTTGACTTCCCTGGTTTCGTTATTAACTCAAAAGAAAGTAAAGAAAAGCTTGGCAATGACTGGTGAAATAACTCTTCGAGGAAAAGTATTACCAGTTGGCGGAATCAAAGAAAAAATCTTAGCAGCAAAAAGAGCTAATATTAAAGAGATTATTTTATGTCACGAAAACAAAAGTGATATTGATGAAATTAAAGCAGAGTATTTAGAAGGCCTGACTTTTCATTACGTAAAAGAAATGAGCGAAGTTTTAGCTTTAGCGATAACAGATCAGAGTGTTAAAAATGCTAAGCAGTTGAAATAAATTTCAATTAAATCTCAAATAAAAATTCCNNGGAATTTTTATTTGAGATTTTTTTATTTTTTGTCGTTATATAATTTTATCTTTATAGTTGCGTTATTTCCATATAGTAATCCGTTCAAAAGCAGGCAATATGATTGGTTTGTCTCTTTTAAATTAAGCTTTGGAATGTTAGTTTTATCAATTTAGTTAAAACATAAGTTGAATTATATTTGATCTTAATAGTTTTAACGACAATGGGTTACGGTTTTTTGAGCAAAGTAATTGATTTACAGTTTTTCTAAATAATTAAAAAAAATAATGTAAATTTGGCGCAGTTAATTCATGATATTGAATCGCAGTTTACAAAGTATTCGATAATACAGAAAAAAATCGCCGTTAGAAATTGCAGTTGATTTTATAAAGAATTAGAATATGTGCCTTGCATTGAAAATTTTCTTTAGAGAATTTACAGTAATGAAGTATTTCTTTTTTGAACCCTGTTCGCGGAGAAACCAACATTTATAGATCAATAAGTAATGAGATAGTTTCATTAAGTTTAGATTTAAAAATGAATAAATTAAAGTTTAATTATTCGTATTCAAGATACACATTGGCAGTTAATACAAGTCTTTTTGGTCTAATCTTAAATTTTCAATAGTTATATGAAAATAATCAGTTTGTTTTTGTTTGTGACTGTAGGGTTTTTAACGGGTTCAAAACACTACTATAAAGAAGAAGTGATGACTACTCTGGAAGTAGAAAGAATGAATACCAGAGTAAGTGAAATAAGAAACATGATTAGTATTGATCCTAAATACAATACTAAAATTGCTTTTTTTGTTGATATGAGAATACCTTCAGGTAAAAATCGTTTTTTTGTTTATGATTTAGTAAATAATAAAATAATTGACCAAGGGCTTGTTGCTCATGGTTCCGGATCTGAAACCGGAGTAAAAGGAAGCCTGAGATTTAGCAATACACCAAATTCAAATTGTACAGCATTAGGCAGATACGCTATAGGGAAATGTTATAAAGGAGGTTTTGGTAAAGCATATAAATTAAGTGGTTTAGACGAAACCAATAACAATGCCTTATCGAGAGCTATCGTTTTGCATTATTACTCTGCAGTTCCTTATGAAGAGCAGGATTATTATATTAGCAATAGTCACGGATGCCCAATGGTTAATGAGCAATTCTTCAAAAGAATCGAAAAAATAATAAACACTTCTAAGTCAAATATCGTTTTGGATATATATTATTAGAAAACTTCACATAATAGAAAATCAATAAAATTTAAAATTACCATTTTGAAAAAAATTACCGTTGCTATTGATGGATTTTCATCAACAGGAAAAAGCACTTTGGCCAAACAATTAGCGAAAGAGCTAGAATATGTTTATGTAGATACCGGGGCAATGTACCGCGCAGTTGCTCATTATGCAATGCAGAATCAGTTCATAGGAACTGATTTTTTTGATAAAAAAGCACTGATTGAAGCATTACCAAAAATTCAGTTAGAATTTAAATTCAATGCTGAACTGGGATTTGGTGAAATGTACCTGAATGGTGAGAATGTTGAAAAACAAATTAGAACCATAGAAGTTTCCAGTTTTGTGAGCAGAGTAGCAGAAGTTTCTGAAGTGCGTTCTAAATTAGTAGAACAGCAGCAGGAAATGGGGAAGAACAAGGGGATAGTTATGGATGGTAGGGATATAGGAACGGTTGTTTTTCCTAACGCTGAGCTTAAAATCTTTATGACTGCCAGTGCTGAAACCCGTGCGCAAAGACGTTTTGATGAATTGCAGCAAAAAGGTGACAATGTGTCGTATGAAGATGTTTTGCAAAACGTAGTCGAGAGAGATCACATAGATACACACCGCGAAGATTCTCCTTTGGTGATTGCTGATGACGCGATAGAAATAGATAATTCCTACTTAAATAGAGAAGAGCAATTTTCAGCTGTTTTAGAATTGATAAATGATGTTGTTAAAACAGTTTAATTTTTTGCAGAAACCATTTTTAGTGGTAGTTTTACCGCTTCATTTATTTAAAAAGACAATTTCATCATATGGGAATTAAAAACAGGTTGATTATAATGAGCTTTCTTCAATTTTTTGTTTGGGGAGCCTGGCTTATAACAATTGGAAATTATTGGTTTGGAACGAAAAATTGGGAAGGCACCCAATTTGGTCTTGTTTTTGGAACTATGGGAATTGCATCTTTATTTATGCCCACTCTTACCGGAATTATTGCAGATAGATGGATAAACGCTGAGAAATTATATGGTTTTTTACATATCGTTTATGCATTGGTTTTATTTGGAATCGCACAAGTTACCACGCCTGATAATTTTATATATGTAATGTTTGCCGCAATGTGTTGTTATATGCCAACAATTGCACTCAGTAATTCAATTTCGTATACGTCATTAAAATTAAATAATAAAAACATCGTAAAAGATTTTCCGCCAATTCGGGTTTGGGGAACCATAGGTTTTATTGCCGCTATGTGGATTACTAATTTGAGTGGAAGTAAAGCGACAGAATATCAGTTTTATATCGCCGGAGTTGGCGCTTTAATTCTTGGTGTTTATGCTTTTACATTGCCAAAATGTGAGCCACAGCGATTGACAAAAGAAGACGCTACATTAACAGAGACTTTAGGTCTGGAAGCTTTTAAGCTATTCGGAAATTATAAAATGGCTTTGTTTTTTGTGTTTTCTATGTTTTTAGGAGGTGCCTTGCAATTAACAAATGCTTACGGTGATGTTTTTCTGGATGAATTCAAGCATTTTCCTAAATATGCAGATTCTTTTGTAATTCAATATTCGACTATTATTATGTCGATCTCTCAGGTTTCTGAAACCTTGTTTATTTTGGCAATACCGTTTTTCTTAAGACGTTTTGGAATCAAACAAGTAATGCTGATTAGTATGCTGGCCTGGGTTTTACGTTTTGGATTATTTGCTTTTGGAGATCCTGTGGGAGGTTTATGGATGATTATTATGTCTTGTATTGTGTACGGAATGGCATTTGATTTCTTCAATATTTCAGGTTCGTTATTTGTAGAAAGCAATACTGATTCTAAAATTCGTTCATCAGCGCAAGGGTTATTCATGATGATGACGAATGGAGTAGGGGCTGTTTTAGGAAGTTTAACGTCGGGTTGGGCGATTGATCGTTTCTTTACAAAATCGTTTCATAACACAACTGAATTAGCCGGTTTTTTGCAGACAGACAGTACAAATTCTAAAATGTTAGATTTTGTAAAAAGCCATGGCAATACAGTTTCTGCTGATGGTATTTTTGGCAGTGAAATCCTGATGAAAGACTGGCATAACATCTGGTTATCATTTGCAGCATATGCTTTGATTATCGCTATTGCTTTTGCGGTTTTGTTCAAGCATAAACACGATCCAAAGGAAATTGAGAATTTAAGTCATTAACAACTTATTATATATTTAAAATCCCGTTTTCAATTGTATTGAAAACGGGATTTTTATTTACTGGAAGTTTATTTCATGGCATTCAAAATGACGCTGACTTTTTCAATAACAGCACCGATATCTTTGCTATTTCTTGAATGTCATTATCTTAACGTAGAAGTAAAGATTTGATTTTTATATTGAATTTGAGTACTATAATGCAATTTATTATATAAATTGGCTTTGGGTAAAATAAATGTGTTAAAAATGAAATTTGAGTTACATTTCGATAAAGATATTTATAATAGTCAAATGGATTTATTGTTTGATTTGGCCTGGAAAGACAAAATAGCTTATTATAAAAATTCGCAATATTTTGGTATATTGTTAGCTTTTATTGGTATTGCTATGATTTATAATCGACCTAATGTATTTGGAATCGGTTATGTTTTTGTGTTTTTCGGACTATCTAATCTTATTTCTTTTGTTTATTATTATTTCAAAATAAGATCTTTTTATAAAAGAATGGAAAATGTTAAAGTAAAAGAAATTAATGATTTTCATTATGTGAAATATATGAATTTAGAATTTACAGAAAATGCATTAATAGCAACTTCTGGCGATCATTTTAATCTTATTCAATGGTCAGAATTCATGGACTATATTGTCAAAGAGAATAATTTGATATTGATAACTAAAGATTACGAACCTTTAATTTTAAGTGAAATTGAAGTTGGTTCAGAAAACTTTGAAGAAATAATATCTTTTGTGAAAGCAAAGTTTGAAGGTAGAGTGAAAAATAGTTAAAATTTTGGCAAAGATAGTTGCTGATAGTAAACCCGACAGGTTTTAAAAACCTGTCGGGTTTGTTAGTAATAAGATCTTATGAAAATCTAAAAACCTTCTAATATAGCCCCGATAAAGTGGATATCCTTTTATGGTGGGGTTCACCATAAAAGATAGGACTGAAAGCGGGACTTAAGGTATTAAAAACCCTTAAATTTGCTGCTCCTGAACAATAGGCTGATAATCATATCGAATTGTTTTGCTATTACAAATAAATGTATTAATTTTGCAAACCTTTTGGCAGAGAAGAGTTTCCATTAGGTATCAACTATTTATGTAAAACAACTTCTGTTTTTTCTATCGCTTTATGAAACTCAAGAAAAGCAGAATACAAATTTTTTATCAGCATGTCTGAACAATTAAAATCACAAGAAGAGTTTTTAGCAAATTTTAACTGGCATAACTTCGAAGAAGGTATCGATGCAGTAGATGAGAAAAACTTACAAGAATTCGAAGACTTAGTATCAAAAACTTTCATCGCTACAGACCAAGAAGAAGTAGTTGAAGGTGTAGTTGTTAGAATTACAGATAGAGACGTTATCGTTGATATCAATGCAAAATCGGAAGGTGTTATTTCTTTAAACGAATTCCGTTACAACCCAAACTTAAAAGTAGGTGACAAAGTAGAAGTATTAATCGACATCCGTGAGGACAAAACAGGTCAGTTAGTATTATCTCACAGAAAAGCACGTACTATCAAATCTTGGGATAGAGTTATTTCTGCAAACGAAACAGGAGAAATCGTTAATGGTTTTGTAAAATGCAGAACTAAAGGTGGTATGATCGTTGACGTTTTCGGAATTGAAGCTTTCTTACCTGGTTCTCAAATTGACGTTAAGCCAATTAGAGACTACGATGTATACGTAAACAAAATGATGGAATTCAAAGTGGTAAAAATTAACCACGAATTCAAAAACGTTGTTGTATCTCATAAAGCGCTTATCGAAGCTGATATCGAAGTACAGAAAAAAGAAATCATCGGTCAATTACAAAAAGGACAAGTATTAGAAGGTGTTGTTAAAAATATTACTTCTTATGGTGTGTTCATTGACTTAGGTGGTGTTGATGGATTAATTCACATTACTGACCTTTCTTGGAGTAGAATCAACCACCCAAGTGAAGTTCTTGAATTAGACCAAAAATTAAACGTTGTAATCCTTGATTTCGATGATGAGAAAACAAGAATTCAATTAGGATTGAAACAATTAAACGCTCACCCATGGGATGCTTTAGATGCTAATTTAAACATTGGTGATAAAGTAAAAGGTAAAGTAGTTGTAATCGCTGATTACGGTGCATTTATCGAAGTTGCTGAAGGTGTTGAAGGTTTAATCCACGTTTCTGAAATGTCATGGTCAACTCATTTACGTTCTGCTCAGGATTTCGTAAAAGTTGGAGATGTTGTTGAGGCTGTTATCTTAACTTTAGATAGAGATGACCGTAAAATGTCATTAGGTATCAAACAATTGACTCAAGATCCATGGACTGACATTACTTCTAAATACCCAGTAGGTTCTAAACATACAGGTATCGTTAGAAACTTTACAAACTTTGGTATTTTCGTAGAATTAGAAGAAGGAATTGATGGATTAATTTACATCTCTGACTTATCTTGGACTAAGAAAATCAAACACCCATCTGAATTTGTAAATGTTGGTGAGAAACTTGATGTAGTAGTATTAGAATTAGATGTTGAAGGACGTAAATTATCTTTAGGTCACAAACAAACTACTGCTAATCCTTGGGATCAATACGAAGATTCTTTCGCTGTAGGAACTATCCACAATGGTGAAATTTCTGAAATCGTTGACAAAGGAGCTACTGTAGAATTCGGAGATGATATCGTTGCTTTCATTCCTACTCGTCACCTTGAAAAAGAAGACGGAAAGAAATTGAAAAAAGGTGATACTGCTGATTTCAAAGTAATCGAATTCAACAAAGAATTCAAAAGAGTAGTTGCTTCTCACACTGCTATCTTCCGTGAAGAAGAAGAGAAAAATGTGAAAACTGCAACTGAAAATACTTCATCTAACTCTTCTACAAATGCACCAGCTGCAACTTTAGGAGATAGCAATGATGTATTGGCTGCATTGAAAGCTAAAATGGAAAAAACTGAGAAAAAATAATTCTTAGTTTCCTCTAAATAGAAAGTCCCACAGCAATGTGGGACTTTTTTTTGTGGTCTTTGTTTTTGATTTTCTTTGCGAGATGGTACGCGGATGACACAGATTCGCAAGCTAAAACACGGATAAAAACGGATTTTTGATTTAATGACCGCGAGAAAAAGAACAATTTTGTATTACAATGCAAGGTTGTCAGTTCGAGCGAAGTCGACAACTTTTCATGAATTGGAATTTGAAATTTTGCTATTGAAATTCATTTTTTTCAGGAGCTATTTCCTGCTTTCCGCTTCAATCTTTTTATTTTTTAAAGGAAAAAATAAAAAGGATTTCCACTTCAATCAGGGCTAGGGCAGTCGTTATTAAAAGATATTATCTTGTAGCTAATAATTTTTCTTCTTCAGGAGTAAATTCATTTAGAATACTGTAATTCTGAATGTTTAGTATCTTCATTTCATCTAAAATATTAACTAGATTTCCATAATTAGATTTTTGGCTTGGTTTAATAATTACAATTAAGCCATTTTTAGGTTTTCCTAAGCTTTTAGAATATTCAAGGACAATTTTGCTTCTGCTAACTAATTCTTTTCGAATCCCATTTTTACTATAATTCACTTTTTTTGGGGTTTCAATTGGGAAATTTACTAGTCCTGAGTAAGTTACTATTTCGTCATTTTCGTCTAGTAATATTGTCAATAGACGGTTTTCGTCTATATGCCTACAGCTAAAATATTCGCCGCAATCATCACAACCCGACATTCCATATTCTAAAACTTTTGGTTTTGCTAATTCGCCAACGACCATAAAAAAGATGATCAATAGGAAAGAAACACTTATCATTGCGGTTAAATCAACTCTTGTACTTAACTTTTTACTTCTTACTTTTTTAGGTAGATTTTGCATTGACTTTATAAATTAATTAAATTATTTAGTCGCCAATAAATTTGTTTCTTCCGGAGTAAATTCATTTACAATTGCATAAGTATCAATTTTAGCAATTGTCATTTCATCCAGAATATCTACTAGATTTTTATAATTGCATTTTTTACTAGGTTTTATAATTACGGTAATTCCTCTTCCGGGTCTGCCAAGTGCTGCAGAATATTCTAACATTGTTTTATTTCGGGCATGAAGCACCTTTCTGATTCCATTTTCACCATATATTGTTTCTTTGGGAGCAACAATAGGTACCTGTAAAAGTCCTGTATACGATACTAATTTATCATTTTCACCTAATAATATTGTAACTGATCTATTTTCTCCATAACAACCGCCACTCGATCTGTCTGTAACATCATTATCTGGCAAACTCAAATCCATTATTTTTTGTTTTCTCAATTCAATAGTCACCATAAAGAATATAATCAGCAAAAAAGAAACACTCACCATTGCGGTTAAATCAACTCTTGTACTTAACTTTTTACTTCTTACTTTTTTAGGCAGATTTTCCATATATGATAAATTGATTTACTAAAGTTAATAATAAAATTAACATATCGATGAACCTGAATTTAAAAAATAGTTCAAAATAATTTTGAGCATTAAACGCTTGTTTTACAGAGTTATTTAGAGATATTTCAAAGTTTTTGAAACTTTTTTAAAGATTTAATAAAACCAAAACGATTATTACCGCGTAAATGAGCTTATAACTTAAAATATTAATTATGAAAACTAGAAAATTTTTAGCCGTAGCCATCTTAGCATTAGGATTTGGATTTACATCATTTGCACAAAAAACTGTAATGGTTGGAGGAGCTGCAATGTACCCAAACAAAAATATTATTGAAAATGCAGTAAACTCGAAAGACCACACGACATTAGTAGCTGCTGTAAAAGCTGCCGGATTAGTTGAAACACTAGAAGGAAAAGGACCATTCACCGTTTTTGCCCCAACAAATGCAGCGTTTGATAAATTACCAGCTGGAACTGTTGAAACATTATTAAAACCTGAAAACAAAAAAATGCTTCAAACAATCCTGACCTATCATGTTGTTGCAGGCAAACTAAATGCTTCTGATATTGCCAAAGCAATTAAAGCAGGTAAAGGTAAAGCAACTTTCAAAACTGTTAGCGGTGGTACTTTGACTGCGTGGATGAAAGGAAAAGATTTATACATCAGCGACGAAAGCGGAAATAAAGCTAAAGTTACCATTGCTGATGTGAACCAGTCTAATGGTGTAATTCATGTAGTTGATACAGTATTATTGCCAAAAAAATAATATCTGTTAAACAAAAGCAGCCAAAATTAAAATTCCAAATTCCAATTTAAAACCTGGGATTTGGAATTTTAATTTACTAGAACATTGAAAGCTTATCTTTTTGCAGTTAAAGTAGATCCCACTGAAGCAATTACAACGCAAAGAACAGCTAAGATCTGAGAAAAAGTTAAATGTTCCTGCAAAAATAGAAAAGCACAAATAGATGCTGCCGCGGGTTCTAAGCTCATTAAAATACTAAAAGTACGGGGAGGAAGCTGCCCTAAGGCTTTCATCTCAAGTGTAAACGGAATTGCACTAGACAACAATGCCAATGCGATACCCATACCAAGAAATTTTGGGGTAAGATTTACTAATCCGTTTTCATGAAGACCAAATGGTAAAATTAGAATAGCGGCAAATAACATTCCGGTTGATACCGCCTGACCGCCATTCATAATTTGAGAAATCTTTCCGCCCAAAACTATATAAGATGCCCAGAGCACACCAGCCAAAAGCGCAAAAAAGACACCTAATAAATCTAAGCCGTCACTTGTCCAGGGAGCGATTAATACAATGCCTGCTGCCGCAAGTAAAACCCAGCAATAATCGATCAAACGTCTGGAGCCAATAATAGCAACTAGAAGAGGGCCAATGAATTCGAGTGTAACCGCTAAACCAATTGGGATTCTTTCGATCGCCAGATAAAAAATTAAATTCATAGCACCTAACGACAAACCGTAAGGAACAACAATTTTCCATTGTTTAGGCGTGATTGCTTTTAGATTTGGCCGGTATGCGATTAATAAAATGATTGCAGAAATTCCAATTCGTAACGATGCAGTGCCAGCGGCTCCAATGGCAGGAAATAAACTTTTGGCAATTGCAGCTCCACATTGTACGCTGATAATCGCTAGAAGCACTGCGTAAATAGGAGGGATATTGAATTCTTTATTTTTCATGAGATAATTGACGAGATAAGAAATACCTATACTAAAAGCATTTCCTATTTCTTAAGATAGTGTTGTTGAAACTGAGTTCAACGATATTGATGTAAAAGTTTTTTTTTAAAATTATTCCAAAGCTCTTTTAGTTACAAAAGCACGATAACCAATAATAGCCATTTGCCATTTTTTTGCTTTAGAGATGTCCAGACCCTGTTTGGTAAAACTAGGTAAAAGAACTTTATTTATTTTGGCTAAAAGTTTGTACATGGCAGATTAATTTTCGGCAAAGATATAAAAAAAGACTTTGCTGTCAGGCAAAGTCTTTTTTTGGATATTTTTCTAATGTATTAATTATGAATTAATTCCGTTTACAGCGATTGATTTATGATTTTTTAGTTAGAATCTTTTCGATCTTGTCCAGCATTTCTTTGGCATTCGAATTATCGGGATCCAACTCTAATGACTTTTTATAATTGTCTTTTGAAACTTCGAACTGATTATTTCTAAAATAACCATCTGCCAGACTATCAAATGCATTTCCTGATTTTGGATTTTCTGTCGAATTCAATTCCAGAACTTTGATGCCATCATTTAGTCTTCCGTGCTCCATCAGGGCATAACCAATAACATTTAAGCGGTATTGAAAATCCCAGTCCGGATGATTCTTTTTTACTGTCAAATAATTTTGTTTTGCTTTTTCGATATCCAATTTCAAAAAGTTCTGATTGATCTTTTCACCGGCAAGATAATAATCGTCTGTTAATGTTTTATCTACAATTGCGGCAACATGATTGACTACCTGACTCTGAACATACAAAGAAGAATATTTGTGTCCGTTTGATAAAAATATAATCGTTAGTTTGTTATCAGGAAATTTTCTAAAAGCAGTTTCATTACCACCGGTAAAACCGTAAGATAAAATTTTATTTACAGGAACAATTTCCCACCCATAAGCAAAACGATCCGTATTGTTGGTAAATTTAAAAGGCTCCCACATCAAATATTTCGTGTCCTTTTTCAGGTAAACATCTTTATCCAGATTTTCATTCCATCGAATAAAATTCTGCAGTGTAATGTTTAGTCCATTGGCAGAGTGCATATCAAATCCGGAGTTTAAAGTATTTCTTGCGTATTTTTTAGTTTCAGTACTATAATTATATCTTGGTGCACTATTCGGGACAGTTTCCCCAAAATTTGACGAAAAATAAACGCCTGATTTTATAGATGCAAATTGATTCTGTAAGATATAATCTTCAAACGTCAAGCTTGTGATTTTCTCAATAATCTTAGTCAGAAACAAATAATTGGTTTGATTATAACTGTATTCATTTCCTGTAACAAATTCCATTGGTTTTTTTGACAATATTGTTAGTTTTTCGTCAAATGGTAATGTAATTGCGATATCCTCAAACATAATAATATTAGGCAAACCAGAAGAATGTGACAGCAAATTTTTAACCTGTATGGTTTGCCATTCTTTTGGGAGATTGTCAATGTATTTTGAAATAGGGTCTTCTAATGACAATTTACTTTTATCAATTAGCTGAAAAATTCCAACGTTTGTTATTAGTTTAGTTGTAGAGAAAAGTTTAAAAGCAGTGTTTTTATCCACTGCTTTATTTTCTTCCAGAGACGCTTTTCCGAAATACTTTTCATAAATAACTTTTCCATCCTTAATAACCGCTAAGGCAACTCCCGGAATTTCATTTATTGCTATTACTTCTTTAATGTAACTGTCAATTTTTTGTTCGGTTAATTTGTCTTCGCTTTTTTGACTAAATGACAAATTAAAAACCAATAAAAGAGATGCTGTAAAAAACATGTTTTTCATATGATATTTGGGCTATTTTTTTAAATTAAGATTTTTGGCTTTCTCTTTCCATTCGTTTAAAATCTTTTTGATGTTCCTTCATGTTTTGCTCATATACTTTCATGTCTTTTTCAAATTGCTCCATCTTTTTTTCAAAATCAGGTCCAAATTGCTTTTCGATATTGGCGCTATATTTTTCCATTTCTACATCAAATTTATCCATTGCAATTCCAAATTTCTTCATTTCTTTATCGTATCCAAGTACTCGCTTCGCCATTATTTCGTCTACTTGCTTTTGATAAGCAGCCATTTGTGGTTCAAAGGCACTCATTTTTTTATCAAATTCCTCCATCTTTTTTTCGAAATTTTTCATCGCAACTTTATCGTTATGATTTTTTGGCGCTACCGGAGGTTTTGGCATTTTGGTTCTATCCGGTGGCGGCGGAATCATCAACTCTTTTGGCAATACAGGCGCTACCGGAGCAATAGGTGCTGCTGATAATGACTCTGTTGACGGAGGCGTAGGCGGAACTGGCGGATTAGCCATGTTCTGCTGACCATTATATTTTCTAGATTCTACAATACGATTTCCAGTTTTCACTGACTTATTAATATCACCATCTGTAACGAGGACAACTTCTTTAGAACCATTAGTTTTGGTCGTAATTACAATACCGCAACTTTCGATAGCGTGATCACCATTAATTTCAATATTTTGTGATTCTCTGGTTCCTTTTTTAATATCTACTTTAATAGCAATCAACTCCTTGTCAGAGTTTCTTTTTACATTCGATATCATAACATCAACATTATGATTTTTCTTTAGTTTTTCAGCAATTTCTTTTAGTTCCTGATCTGTTGTCGTTTTTTTAATTTTATAAATATCAATTTGACTGTCTTTTTCAACAACTTCTTTAAGCTCTTTTCTCTGTTTTTCCTGTGCTATTATTTTGATCTGAAATAAAAGCACGAAAGCTACAAGTGCAGGAATTACGGCATAATACTTCCAGTAATTTCGTTTTTTTGATTGATTTTTGTTTAACATGACAATTCGTTTTTTGATTAATGATTGATAAAAATGATTGGTGATGGCAACACAACTTTCATGTGTTGTAATTTTTAAAAGCGTGTATTGATAGGCTTTTTTATCGGATATTTTTTTAGCAGCTTCGCTATCTGCAATGAATTCAAGATTTTGCAGAATGGCTTTTTTGTACAGCCAAATTATTGGGTTGAACCAAAACAATACACAGAATATTCTTGATATTAAAACATCTAAAGTATGATTTTGATCGCTATGCACTTTTTCATGTTCTATAATATTCTCTAATTCTGAGGCCGTAAACATTGATGAGTTGTAAACGATATAATCAAAATAAGAAAACGGAGCAATATTTTCGTTAATATCAACAAATTTGAAATCAGCTTGCTGCTGTACTTCTTTACCCTTTAAAACAGCATTTAAACTATAAAAATCAATAGCAAATTTTATTAGTAAAGCTAAAAAGCCAATGGTGTAAACGGCAAGTATTATGTAATTCCTGTTAATTTCAAATGTTTCGTTTTCGATCGCATGAGTAATGTAAACTTTTGAATAATTAGAAATTGAACTTACAGTTGAATTTTCAACGGGAGCGGGGTCAATCCAGACAATTTTGGTATAAATTAAAAAAGGCAAAACTACTGAAGTTATCAAACCAGCCAATAAAAACCATCTGCTGCTATTGAAAAAAGTTTCTTTACTCAATAAAAAATAATAAGCACAGTAAAACAATACTAATAATCCGCTCGATTTTGCGATAAAAATGAAAAGTGGCTCCATAAACTCTATTTTACTTCTATTGGACTTTCGATCATGGCCAATATTTCACGTAATTCTGCTGCTGAAATTTTTTCTTCTTTGGCAAAAAACGAAACCATATTTTTATACGAACTATCAAAATAGTTATCGATGGCAGTGTTCATGTACTTTTTGCTATACGACTCCAGAGTAACTGTTGCATAATACTGGTGCGTATTTCCAAATGCATTATGTGCTGCAAATCCTTTTTCTTCCAGGTTACGCACAATAGTCGAAAGTGTATTATAATGCGGTTGATCTTCAGTGATTTCAGACTGAATCTCTTTTACGAATGCTTTTTTGAGCTTCCATAAAATTTGCATGATTTCTTCTTCTTTATTGGTGAGTTTTTGCATTTTCGTTCTTTCGAAATTTAAACAATGCTACTGATGGGTTTCTATTATAATAACACCATCTTTTCCTTTGTCTCCATATTTGGCTATTGCCATATCTCCTTTTAAAACATTCATAGTTTTAATGTCTCCGGATTTATAATTGTCAAAACTAAAGCTCGAAGGCATCTCAACTCCATCGATAATTACAAGTCTTTTTCCGTTACTGTCATTTTTACCGGAACCTGAAACAATAATTTGGGCACCACCATTACTGGTTGTTATTTTTGTAGTGGTATTGTTGTCTGAGCCTGTTGTTATAGTAGTTTCAGTATCATTGTTACTATTAGTGCCAGTTTTTGTACTAACATTAGAATTAGTGCTATCATTTGTTTTTACTTTAGTTTTTTGTTGTTTAATAGTCACAGTTTTTGAATCTTTGCTTGTTGCATCAGCAGTTTGAATACCTACTTTTTTACTGCCATCGCTTTCTGTAGTAACTACTATGGCGAAATCTTTGATGGTCTGATTTCCTCCTGTTTGAATAGATTGTGATTGCTGATCTCCATTTTTAAGATCAATTTTAAGTGATGTCAGATCGTTTTCAGCATTTCTTTTTATTTCAGAAGCATCAAAGTCAATATTATGAATTGATTTCAATTTTTCTTTGATTTCTTTTAATTGCGAATCTGTAGCATTTTTTTTGATTTTGTAAATATCTACAGATTTAATTTTCTCAGAAAGTTCTTTTGTAACCTGCTGTTTTTCTTTTGCTTCTATTTCAATTTGAAATAAAAAGACAAAAGCCACAAGTGCAGGAATTACAATACTAAATTTCCATAAATTTCTCTTTTTTGATTGATTTTTGTTTAACATAATGATTCGTTTTTTGATTAATGATTGATAAAAATGATTGGTAATGGCAACACAATTTTCATGTGTTGTTATTTTTAAAAGTGTGTATTGATAGGCTTTCTTATCGGATATTTTTTGTGCAGCTTCATTATCAGCGATGAACTCAAGGTTTTGCAAAATTGCTTTTTTGTAGCCCCACATAATCGGGTTAAACCAAAACAAAACACAAAATATTCTTGATATTAAAACATCTATAGTATGGTTTTGCTCGCAGTGCACTTTTTCATGTTCAATAATACTTTTTAATTCTGAGGATGTAAACATTGATGAGTTGTAAACGATATAATCAAAATAGGAGAAGGGAGCAATATTCTCTTTTATATCAATAAATTTAAAATCAGCTTGTTGTTTAACTTTCTTACCTTTTAAAACAGAATTTAAACTATAAAAATCGATTGCAAGTTTTATCATTAAAGCTATTAGCCCAATAATATAAATCGCGATTAGAAGAATATTCCAATTAATGTTAAAAGAAGAATTGCTATCAACTTGCGGTGTAAAAATGGGCTGGTTTTGAGCTGTAAGAAGAGTAGGATCTACCAAGACTGTTTTAGTATATACTATAAAAGGTAAAATTATCGACGTGAATAAACCAGCTAATAAAAACCATCTGTTACTAGTGAAAAAAGTCTCCTTGCGTAATAAAAAGTAGTAAGCACAGTAAAACAAGACTAAGAGCCCACTTGATTTTGCGATAAACATAAAAAGTGCTTCCATAATTAATTATTTTTCTTCTTTAGGATTTTCGATCATAGCTAAGATTTCACGTAATTCAGCTGCTGAAATTTTTTCTTCTTTAGCAAAAAAGGAAACCATATTTTTATAAGAGCTATTAAAATAGTTGTCAATAGCAGTATTCATATATTTTTTACTGTAAGCTTCTAAAGTAATTACAGGATAATATTGATGCGTGTTTCCAAAGGCGTCATGACCAACAAAACCTTTCTCCTCAAGATTGCGCACAATAGTAGATAATGTATTATAATGAGGTTGATCTTCAGTAATCTCTGCCTGAATTTCTTTTACGAATGCTTTTTTGAGCTTCCATAAAATTTGCATGATTTCTTCTTCCTTGTTTGTTAACTTTTGCATGTTTTCTTATTTTAATTCAAACCTACAACTATTTTTCTAGTTACACAACTATAAAAATAGTTATTTAACTAAAAAATACGTTTGATCAGTTTTTCTGTATAGAAAAGCTTCGCGCAACTCGTTAAACTTTGAGTCGGAGTGAGAACAAAAAAATGAACAGAAAAGCGCGCAAAGATTTTAAAATTAGGTAGTTGTTATAAAACCGAAAAGTTCGCAAAAGCTTTATAGTGATCAAGCTTTTGCGAACTTTATGTTTTCTGACACTTACTTACCAGATAAAAAAATAACGCATTTTGCGGTAAAACTCGCGAAGTAATTGTATCCCAATAGAATTAAAACCTATGAAACTTTCTCTCTAAGCAGTGCTTTTTTAATCCACAAACAACAAAGTGTTGCAATAACCCCAATGCAAGCCATGAAAAGCCAATTGATTTGATAACCCAATCGGGAGATAATTTCGAAACCGACTTTTGAACTTATAATATGAGCCAGACTAAAACTCATTGTGTAGAGTGCCATATAACGGCCTTCCTGACCGCGGGGTGCACGGCTTAATGCAAAAGCATTAGAAAACGGAAAAGTTAGAATCTCACCAATCGAGATACAAATCATACTGATAATAAGAATCCCTGCCCAAACATTAATCAGTAATAAAAAGAAGCTCGAAGCCATAACAAATGATCCCAGAATAATGATCCTTATCTTAGGAAAACCTTTTCTCTCCATAAAACCAACGGTTGGCATTTCGAGTGCAAATATTAAGAGTCCGTTTAGCGTCATTAATAAACCGGTTTGGAATTCGCTTAAGCCAAATTTTTCATTATGATACAAAGGCAGAGTCGTAAAAAGCTGAAAGAAAATCATAGCGGTGATAAAACTCACAAATAAGAAAACCCAAAAAATCTTATCATGAAAAACTGATTTTATATCTGCAGCGCTTTCGGTTTTGTCTTCATGAACTACTTTTTTCTTCTCCTTCACCAACAGGGCGAAAATCGAAATCGAAATAATACACGATGCGCCATCAATCCAGAATAATCCGGAATACCCAATTCCCATAATAATTAAGCCTCCCAAAGCAGGTCCGGCAGCGAAACCAAGATTTACTGCTAAACGTACTAAAGTCAAAGCGCGGGTTCTGTTTTCGGGTTTGGCATAAGCGCCCAGAGAAACAAACATTGCCGGCCTGAACATATCTGCAATCGTCATTAGAGCAAACATTGCGATACATAACGTCCAAAAAGTGGTAATATACTGAATAAAGAAAAGCGAAACTCCGCTGGTAAACAGACTAAAAATCATGATTTTGTAAAAACCAATTTTATCAGATAATTTTCCGCCCAGCCAGGAACCTAACATTGATCCTAAACCAAATGCAACCATAATCCAGCCGACCTGATTATAAGTAAAATGAAGGTCTTCTTTTAAATACTTAGATAAAAAAGGAAGTACCATTGTCCCGGCACGATTGATAAATGTAACAATTGTAAGTATCCAAATTTCTCTTGAAAATCCTTTAAAATTATTGATATAGTGACTAAAGGCAGTTTTGAGCATTATAAATATGTTATTTGCAGCAAAGTTAGCAAACTTTGTACAGATCATCGGTTGCCTCTTTGTTACTTTTAAACTATTTTTGCTCAAAATTTCTAAGATGAAAAATGTTATTGCTTTTCTAGTGTTATTACTAGTGAATTTTTGTTTTGGTCAAAATAAATTTGATCAGAGTGAAGCTGAAAAATTTCAAAAGAAAATAAATTCAGAATATGCTGATCCTAAAGAAAGCCCGTTGATGGAAGAAGATTTGAAAACTTTTAAAAGTTTAGATTTTTATCCTGTAAATGGAAAGTATTTTGTGAATGCCAAATTCGAAAAAGCAAAAAAAGAAAAGGTGTTCGAAATGAAAACTACCGGAACAAGAACGCCTAAGTATATAAAATACGGAACTTTATATTTTACTATAGATGGTGTTGACCTAAAATTGAATGTATATCGCAATATTGAGCTTTCGAAAACCAAAGAATACAAAGATCATTTGTTTCTTCCGTTTTCAGATTTAACAAGCGGCAAGGAAAGCTATATCGGAGGAAGATATATCGACCTGAAAATCCCGAAAGGAAACACGATTGCAGTCGATTTTAATCAGGCATACAATCCGTATTGCGCTTATAATCATAAGTATTCCTGTCCGTTAGTTCCTTTAGAAAATGATTTGAACGTTGCAATTAAGGCTGGAGTAAAAACATTTCATTAATGGAATTCTTTAATTTTCATACCCATCAATTCACGAATCGATCGGCTATTTTGGAATTAGTGAATCAATATCCAAATGAGTTTGACGCTTCGATTCCGTTTTATTCTATCGGAATTCATCCGTGGTATATTAAGGAAGATCAAATTGATGAAGATTTGAGAATTATAGAAGAAAAATTGCAAACCAAAAATTGTCTGGCAATTGGCGAATGCGGTTTAGACAAGCGAATTGAAATTCCGTTAGAACAACAAATTATAGTTTTTGAAAAACAATTGGCTTTGGCCGAAAAATATAAAAAACCGGTTGTGATACATTGCGTAGCTGCTTTTCAGGAAGTAATTGCGATTAAAAAGAAAATGAAAATATCGGTTCCTATGATTATTCATGGTTTTTCGAAAAATAGTCAAATCGCCAATCAGTTGATTAAGGCAGGATTTTATCTTTCATTTGGAAAATATTTACTAAGAAATCCAGATTTAAAGACTGTTTTTGAAAATATTCCGAATGATCGTTTTTTTCTGGAAACAGATACTGTTGAAGAAAATATTAAACAAGTTTATGATTTAGCAGCAGAATATAAAAATATAACAATCAAAGAATTGCAAGGGATTATCTCAAGTAATTTTAATAATGTTTTTCAGGACAAGAACCTGAAACATGAAACAATTTAAACTAAAAAAACAATAATTTAGGATATGGCAGAGTGGACAGAAAGAGCCGAGCTTTTATTTACGAAAGAAGGATTACAAAATTTGCAAAACTCAAATGTTTTGGTAGTAGGTTTGGGAGGAGTAGGGTCATTTGCTGCTGAATTTTTGGCACGGGCAGGAGTAGGAAGCATGACAATTGTAGATGGAGATGTCGTAGATATTACGAATATCAACAGACAATTACCTGCATTACATTCTACTGTTGGACAACCAAAAATTACTATTGTTGGAGATCGTTTGATGGATATTAATCCGGAACTGAAGCTAACACGTGTACAGGAATTTTTATCCCCTGAAAGGGCTTTTGAAATCGTTGCTCCTGACTTTGATTATGTTTTAGACTGTATCGACAGTATTACTCCAAAGTTGAATTTAATTATTGGGGCAAAACGCAAAAGAGTTAAGATCATCAGCAGCATGGGTGCAGGTGGAAAAATGTTGGCTTCTAAAGTAAAAGTAACAGACATATCGAAAACGATCAATTGCTATTTTTCTAAAGCCATTAGAAAACGTCTGAAAGCAGAAAAAATAAATAAATTAAAAGTAGTTTTCTCTTCTGAAATTCAGGATGAAAAGAGCTTAAAACTAACGGACGGGAAAAACTTTAAAAAGTCGTTTTATGGCACAAATAGTTATATGCCCGGCTTATTTGGTCTTTATGTTGCCGAAACCGTGATTAGGTATTTGTTGAAAAAAGAGTGATTAAGATACTAAGGTTCTAAGTTGCTAAGTTGTTAAACTAAAAAAAGCTTAGAGACTTAGTAACTCAGAATCTCAGAGCCTTAAAAAAAAAACTCAAAACCTTAGTACTTTAAGAAAAATGATAAAAACAGTAATTTTTGATATGGATGGCGTAATTGTAGACACTGAACCTGTTCACCGTTATGCTTATTACAAACAATTTTCAGAATTAGAAATAGAAGTAAGCGAAGAAATGTATACTTCATTTACCGGATTTTCGACCCGTAATACGTTTCAGACCTTAAAAGGATTTTTTCCGGCAATCAAACATGAAGTCGAAGATCTGATTCAAAGAAAGAGAAGCATATTTAATGATGCTTTTGATACTAAAGAAGATTTATACTTGCTTGAAGGTGTCGAAGATCTTATTAAAGATTTATATGCGAGCGGTATACAATTGATTTTAGCTTCGTCAGCTTCAAAAGTAACAATCGATCGTGTTTTTACCCGATTCAATTTGCATCAATATTTTACGGATATTGTGAGTGGAGAAGATTTTCCGCAATCGAAGCCCAATCCGGCCATCTTTTTGCATGCAGCTTCATTATCAATTGCTCCAAAAGAAAACTGTATCATCATAGAAGACAGTACAAATGGGGTAAAAGCAGCGAAGGCAGCGGGAATATTTTGTGTTGGTTATAACAGTCATCATTCGAAATTGCAGGATTTATCTGAGGCAGATATAATTATCAATCATTTTGTCGAGTTAAACGCCCGAAAAATATCACAATTAAGGGGCTGAATTATATAAAATTTAACATTTGTTCGGTATTTGAATTTGTAAATTTGAACAAACAAATAAACTTAAACATGAAAAAACTACTTATTGCATTGGCCATTGTCTTGGCTCCTTTTGCTACAGAAGCACAGATAAAAACACCACAAGCGAGTCCTAAAGGTTATATCAAACAGACAGTTGGTTTAACTGATGTTGAAGTTACTTATTCAAGACCGGGAGCGAGAGGCAGAGCGGTATTTGGAAATTTAGTTCCGTTTGGTAAATTATGGAGAACGGGAGCTAACGAAAATACAATCATAAATTTTAGTGATGATGTAGTAATCGATGGTAAAACATTGAAAAAAGGAAAATATGCAATTTATACTATTCCAAAAATAGAAAGCTGGGAAGTGATTTTTTATCTTTCTACTGATAACTGGGGATTGCCTGAAAACTGGAGCGATTCGTATGTTGCTTTAAGAACTACTGTAAAAGAGGATGCTTTACCAACTCCTCTTGAGACTTTTACGATTGGAATTAATGGATTAGATCCAAATTTTGGATATTTAGATATGGCTTGGGAAAACTCTCATGTGGCTTTGAAATTTGAAGTTCCTACTGCGAAAATTGCAACAGCAAGTATCGAAAAAACATTGGCAGGACCAACTTCTAGTGACTATTTTGCTGCAGCTACTTATTTGTTTCAATCAAATGGAAACATCGAAACAGCGAGAACTTACATAGACAAATCATTGGATATGAGTACTGAAAAACCATATTTTATCCTAAGATTAAAAGCACAAATCCAGGCAAAGCAAGGTGATAAAAAAGGAGCTGTTGAAACTGCAAAAGCATCACTTGCTGCTGCTGAAGCTGCTAACAATCAGGATTACGTAAAATTGAATAAAGACAGTATTGCTGAGTGGAGCAGATAATTCTTTAAATTTAAAAATATTAAAAATCCAAATTCCAAAGCTTTTATAAGTTTTAGAATTTGGATTTTTTTGTTATCTAAATATTTTTGTAGAAACTAATTCATACTTGGCGGTTCCGGAATCTTGATGCTTCTTTTGATTTTCTTTACGATTAACAGATAAAAGGTGATTCCGCCCAGAATGATAAGCAATGCAATTTGCAATTGCCCTAAACTATTGTTTTTGCTATACATGGCGTTAGCGCTTGCTAATTTTGCTTTTCCTTCCTGAATCTGAATTTGTGATAAAGACTCTAAAGTCGTTAAGGCATCGTGGCTCAGACTAGCAATCTTGCTCCAGTTTTTGTTGGCGACCTGTTTGTCTATTTCTTTACAGGAACTTAAAAGAATATCAAAATACTGTTTTTCTTTATTGGTCAAAACGGTTTTTGCATATAGATCATCGATATTATGAATGATGCTTAAAGTATGAATGATTTCATCCTTTTTGATATTATCGCTTAAATCTAGTTTTTCAGCCTCGGCTTTTATAAAATGAAGCTCTTTTGAATATTGAAAAATATAATGCGCCACGACCAATCGATCTTTATAAATCTCGTTAATGTTTTTGTTTACGTTTTTTGAATTTTGCAGCGTATTAAAATTCCCCAGCAAAATCAATAGCATCACAATAAGTAAAATAAAAGCGGCCTTCGTCTTATTGCTATATTTCTTCAGGTCCTTCATAGTGATGTATTTTTGCTAATTTGTAAACAGTTAGTTTCTCAAAGATAGAATTTTTGATGTAGAATAAAAATGTTTTAGCTTTTACCATCTTTAGCAAGGTTTTAAAGTTTGATAATGATATTTTAAAACTTTAATAAATAGAGCAGTATATTTTAGCATTATAATTTTAAGGAGCCATTTACTTTGTCAGTTCGCTATCGCTCGTGCAATGTCATTAAGTTAAGAAAAAATAGCTGAAATACTGTACCGAATAAATCTCACGCAAAGTCGCCAAGCCGCCAAGTTTACGCCTAAAACCTTTGCACTTTTGCGTCTTTGCGCGAAAAAGAATTAACCATTAATTAGATCAAAATAGCTTAATTTAATGACATTGATCGCTCGTGTCCAGCTATCCGTTTCTATCCGGGCCTGGCAATCTCATTTTTTAAGAAAAATTATCTAACCAAATTTTGTTTTATCAATTGCATCGTTTGCTTGTTTACAATATCAGCTCCACGTCTTAAAAAAGGAGGATTTGTACATTCTCCGTAACTGATATAAACAATATGGCTATCGTCCTGAAGATTTTTATTTTTTTCTTTTTCTATCAATGAACTTTCCATTCCCATAATCAAAATAACAGGATTCTTTTCATTGTACAATTGTGTTGCAATGCCTCTTAATCTTTCTTCTGCAACCATTTGAATATTTTTCTCAGGATATTGCAATAGAAACATACAATACATAAGAGAACACATCTTTATATTTTTAAATGCAGGGTACTTTTCCAAGATCTCAGAACCTTGATTTAAATTTTGAAAACACTTTGTAAAAAGCTCATTTGCGATCGAATTATCTTCAATTTTAATACTGTCAACAGCATTTTGACTTTTTACCTGAAAGCCTAAAATTAGCAGTAGGAGGAAAAGAATATTTTTCAAATTTTTCACAGAATACTGTATTTAATCCAACAAAAGCTTTTCTTACTCCAAAACCACTTCTTCAGTATGAGGCTCTTTCCTGAAAAACAGAAACTGCATTAACAAAGACAAAATAATAGTCAGCATTGCTCCAATAAAATTAAGCCATAAATAACCTAATTTTTCCTGACCGCTTGGGTAAATGGCAATCGTAAAATAGAAAATAATAAATATTGTGATCTGGCTGATAATGGCGCTGATAAACATTGCTTTTGCTTTTACACGACGAAGATAGAATCCCACTAAAAAGATCCCCAAAACAGTTCCGTAGAAAATAGACCCAATGATATTCACCAATTGAATTAAATTCTCAAACAACGTACCCACGCAGGCAAAAGTATTGCTACAATTCCCCAGAATAGAGTAAAAAACTTGGTAGCATATAGATAATGCTTTTCGGATTTTTCGGTTTTCAGATTACGTTTATAGATGTCTATTGCTGTTGTCGATGCCAAAGCATTTAATCCCGAAGCGGTCGATGACATTGCAGCGGAAAGTATTACGGCTAACAATAAACCAATAAGTCCTTTTGGCAGATAGTTCAATATAAAGTGAAAAAACACATAATCTTTATCATTTGTTTCGCTGCGCGGATCAGCTCTTAAAATGATTTCTTTAGCGCGATCTCTCAGGTCTTTTTCTTTATTTGATAATGTTACTAATTCCTTTCGCAAAATTGGATTATCAAAATCCTGGTTCAGCTGATCGATGTACAATAAATTGATTACTTTTTTATCTTCGGAAAGCGTGCTTAATTTTTTCTCTAAACCGTGATATTCTTCTTTATAGGCAGATTTTTCAATTACAATTTTATTGTTCGGATTAAAATTTAAGGGAACAGGATTGAATTGGAAGAATACAAAAACCATAACTCCTGTTAACAGAATAAAAAATTGCATTGGTACTTTTAAAAGTCCGTTCATAATCAGTCCCATTTGGCTTTCCCTTACTGATTTTCCGGACAAGTAACGTCCAACCTGTGACTGATCAGTTCCAAAATAGGCAAGGGCGAGGAAAAAACCTCCCGTAATTCCGCTCCAGAAAGTATATTTCTCTTCCGGATTAAACGAGAAATCTACGATATTCATTTTATCATTCGCACCTGCAATATGCAATGCGCTGGTAAAAGTCATATCATTTGGCAAGTAATGCAAAATCAGGAAAAACGTAATAAACATTCCGGACATAATCACGAACATCTGTTGTTTCTGTGTTACGTTTACTGCTTTTGTCCCTCCGGAAAAAGTATAAATAATCACGAGAACACCAATCATGATATTCATTAAAGTCAAATTCCAGCCCAAAAGTGCCGACAATATAATCGCAGGCGCATAAATGGTAAGACCTGTTCCTAAACCTCTTTGCACTAAAAACAGAATTGCAGCAAGTGAACGTGTTTTTAGATCGAATCGCTTCTCTAAAAACTCGTAAGCGGTAAAAACTTTGTTTTTATGGTACAACGGTATAAACGTGACGCAAATAACTATCATCGCAATTGGCAATCCGAAATAGAATTGTATAAAACCCATTCCGTCATGATACGCTTGTCCGGGAGTAGATAAAAAAGTAATTGCACTGGCTTGTGTCGCCATTACTGAAAGCCCTACAGTATACCAGGGCGTTTCGTTATTGCCCAGAATAAAATCCTCGACATTTTTACTTCCTTTGGTTTTCCAGGATCCATAACCCACAATAAATAAAAGTGTAACAATAAGTACGATCCAATCAAATAGTTGCATAGGTTATGAGTATAGTTGCATGATTAAGAAAAAAATAAGGATGTAGATAGCATTGGCCACCAGAACATACGTATAGCTTTTTTTCCATTTTTTTGTTTTTTTAGCTTCCATTTTGAATGTTTTTATTTCTTTAATTCTTGTTTTGGAGCTTCTACAGGCTGTTTTAGCGAAATCATATTCGATAACAATCGATATGCGCCGGCAACACCTTCAGGCAATTCTCTAAAAAAGCTTAAACCTGTGTAAATATAGTATCCTTTTCCGTATGGCGCTACCAATAAAGCACCATCTTTAGCAGATTCGCCTTTGTCATGAGACGATAGAATAGGAGTAAACGCAGGATCGTATTGATTAGGATAATACAGACCTTGCTCTTGTGTCCAGCCGTCAAAATCTTTAGAACTGATTTTATTAGGTGTATTCAATATAGGATGATGTGGCGCAAGAAAAGTGACTTTGGCATTTTCCTCGGTCACACGGTCATTAGATATTTTAAGAGGATATGGGGCAATTTGATCGGTTACAGTTTTACCGTAAGTATTGTACTGTACAATCATATTTTTACCACTTTTTACAAAATTGAAAAGTATGTTTTGTTTGTTTGCCAAAGCGTTTACGGTATTATAAGCCCGGATTCCCGTCATTACAACATTAAAGGAATCCAGTTTTTCAGGCGTGATTTCTTCTGGTTTTATGATTGTTACTTTATATCCCATTTGAGCCAGGCTCTCAGGAACTTCATCGCCGGCACCCATAATATAAGCAATTGCATCTCCGTTTGTTTTTAAGTCAATTCGAATGCATTTTGATTCAGACGGTTTGAGAACCATTTGTTTGGTAATGTGACTGTAATCAATAATAGTAAGATCTTTATCAAAACGTTTATTATCTACAACAGCAATGCTTTTAACGACTGCTTCTTCCTGATTTACGGGAGGAGTAACTTCAAAATAAAAGATCTGCTCGTTTCCTTTTTTATCTAAAGTAAAAGGGATTTCTTTTGGCGAAATACTCCAGCTTTTAGGAAGTTCTAACTGTAATTTTCCTTTTATACCATTTTTTCCGGCACGCACTTTTACAGGAATCATTTTACTGGTGGTAGTTCCAAAAATAAGTACTTTTTCTAATATCGAAGTCGTAACTTCCGGAACAATGTCCAGAAAATTATACATTTCGCCTTTTACGCCATCATTATATTTATATACGACAGTACGCTCAAACGGAATTTCGACACCATTTATTTTCAGATTAAAAACAACTTTAACCTGTCTGATAATATCAGGAATACCAATGTTTTCCTGATTCGAAACTGTATACATTCCAACGCTTGCTTTTTCTTTGAGCCAATATGGCTGAGTGTATTCAATACTGTTTGGTAATTGAATCTGTAAGTTGATTTTCTGATCGCTATTATTTTTTAATAGGATATTCTGAATTGTATTTTTATTGTCCGGTAATGAGGTAATGCTTGTCAATTGCATTTCGACAGGAGATCTGTTAATGGCTTCAATACTCAATCGTATCGTACTACCCGGAGTTGCTTCCTGTTCAGTCGCAACGGCTTCTAAATATAAACCGGAGGACGATGCAATGATATTTTTTATTGCAGCTGATTTCAACGCTTTCCAGTGATCGTCTTCTAAAGCTTCGATCATCACATAAGCTTTAACTAAATCCGGAATACTTGCCGACGGATTGCTAAAATCATATTTTGCAATAATAGTAGTGATTAGGTCTCCAATTGGTTTACCGTTTTTAACACGGTTCCATGACGTATCAATTCCTTCAAATATATTGTCACGTTCTTTAGGATTATCGCCATTGATAAGCTCCAGATATTCAGTTTCTTCACCACGGACACCAGTACTTCCGAAACCTTGTGACTGATGACGGCTGCGGCTTAAAGCAGCAATTTCCTGATTCGATTTGCCAATTCCGGTATAATAAACTCCGGTTTCAAGCTTTATAAATTTTGATTTATTAGCAGCATCAAATTTTTCCTGACTTCCGTAAAACCACCAGGATGGATTAAAAAACGTACGCTTTACCTGCCACGATTTTACATATTTTAATTGTTCAGGATATATTTTGGGATCGTTTGTAAGCTTGAAACTTTCAACACTTAACATCGCTGACGCAGTATGATGCCCATGTGTTGTTCCCGGTGAGCGATGATCAAACCTGTTTATGATGACGTCCGGCTGAAATTTTCTGATGGTCCAGACAACATCCGCAAGTACTTTATCTTTATCCCAGAGCTCTAAAGTTTCATCTGGATTTTTTGAATAACCAAAATCATTGGCACGCGAAAAAAATTGTTCGCCGCCATCAATTTTTCTGGCCTCGATGAGTTCCTGAGTTCTTATAACACCCAGTAATTCACGCAATTGCGGACCAATCAAATTCTGGCCCCCGTCGCCACGAGTCAGGGACAAATAACCTGTTCGTGCATTCATTTCGTTTGCCATGTATGAAATTAAACGCGTATTTTCATCATCCGGATGGGCCGCCAGGTACAAAACCGAACCCAAAAAATTCAATTTTTTTATTTGATTGTAAATCTCTACAGAACTTAATTTTTGTGGTTGTTGTGCAAAAGAAAGGGAAATCCCTGTTAAAAAAATAAGAAGAATTTGTATCTGGATTTTTCGCATAGTGTACTTTGGTGTTTTGAAAGAGCTTCAAAAATACTAATTATATCTTTGAACAGTATTTAAATGAAATGTTAATGTTTGGTTATTGATTTTCTTTTTTAAGAAAATTGGTTCAAAAAAATAGCTGTCTGATAAAAATCTAAAAGCTTTTAAGAGAATTAAACCTATGGTAAAGAAATAAAAAAAGAGTATCAGTTATTGATACTCTTTTTTATGAAAATTTGATATTTAGTATTGATTATCTTCTTCCTGAACCATGTCTGCGGTCATCATCATCATGTCTGTCGTGCTTGTTGTGTTTGTCGTGTTTGTTATAATGTTTATTATCATAATGTTTGTAATCTCTACGATCATTACGACGCTCATTATAACCGTAAACTTCTCTTGGTCTGTAAGGTCTTTGAGGCGCACCATGATATCCTTTGTAATATCTTACTTTATGACGATCGAAGTAGGTGTAAGGTGTTCTCCCGTGGTAATCAGTAAGAACTACTTTATAACCTCCGTACAAATCATAATTACTGTATTGTCTTGGTAAACGACTTGTTCTAACCCATCTTCCTCCTCCAAAATAAATAAACTGAGATGCTCTAACATCGTAATACGCTTCAATATCCGGCAGATAATAATATTCCATTTCGGCATATCCTGCAGGTCCCCAGGCTGGAGGTGATCCTATGTTAACATTTATTGATACTTGGGCTTGCGTGGTACTTGCAACCAAAAGAAATAATCCGGCGATTGCTATTCTTATTGTTTTCATTTTGTTCAGTTTTAATATTAATGTTATTCCTGTTTAGGGATATTCATATACTGTGCCAAAAATGAAAACAAAATGTATTTCAACGGATAAAATTGGCGTTTTAACGAGTTTGAAATTGCTTGTAAAGCCGTAAGTTTTTGATTTTTAAAAGATTCGCTAAACTTAAAATTTGGTTAAGAAGAATGTTTTTTCTTATTTATATTCTACAGTTCTTGGTTTTGCCAGCTCAAAATTTTGCAATCCATAATCCGTGGTTTCAAAAGTATTTGTTTTAAATACATTATCGCCCTGATAAGGAATTGTTGGGTAATACGAGATCGAAAGCTGAAACGAACTAAATACTAAATAGTCATTACTGATCAGTAAGCCTAAAGTTACTTTTTGATACGCTTTGTTCCTTCCCATTGCATTATCGGGACTTCCTAATACTGCTACAGTATAATTAAAAAACGGATTCATACGAAATCCCCAAAGCGCATGTGGAGCATATGTTTGCGTCTGCAATGACAATAACATCTTGTTGGTTCCGTAAATAGCACTATTAAAACCAGCCAAACCATTCTGATCGTTTATATTCAGCTGATCACCAATAATATCCTCACGATTCAAACCAATAACTACTTTAGGATTAACGAACTGTCTTAGTTTCCAGGATCCTATGCTGTAAAGTTTGGTAAAATAATTGGTTTCCATCGAAAAAGCCGTCTGATATGTCTTAGATTGATGAAAGAATGTTCCGGCTTCAAAATTCATACTTAAGAATCCCAATCGGTAGTAATTTCCAAAAGAAAACTGCGCACCAACATAAGGCCGCCAGAACGTGTTTTTGTATTGATAACCAAATGTAATTCCGTAAATACGTCCAATAGGGACATCTTCCGTTTGTCCGTTTCTGAAAATATAGTTGTCCTTTATAAATTTACGTCGGTTAAGTCCAATTCCGGCTAAGATAAATTTTTCATCAGAATAGAATCGGGTAGGGTCATAGAGATCAGAAGGTGATTCACTATAATCTACAGTCAGAAAACGAGCGCTGGCAACCAAATTGGTTATCCCGCTTTCATCCTCGAATACTTTAGAAGCGTGTCCTGCCCATAAATCGTAAAAATTATTTTTAAAAGGCTGATACGCATAAGACATATCTGGCGCCTGTAAAGTATCTCTTCTAAAGTTCTGTCCTATATAAACACCGCCGGCCCATTTGGTCAGAGGAGAATAGAAAAGCCGTTCGACATTTATGCTTTTAGTATAATTGTTGTCGAGGTCCATTTTATAAAACAAAGTAGTTCCGATATACGTGTTTTTGATATTAGGAACGGTATAGGTAACTTCATTGGCATTTCGGCCATCATCAAACCGATTCGTAAATTTATATTCAAGTTGTTGGCCTGAGCCAAAAAAGTCTTTTTCTTTTACTCCTAAAGAAACCTGATTGCTGGAAATTGAAAACTTGGGAATAGTACTCCAGGAATCCAGAACCCGTATCGTAACATCGACAGAATCTGAAGCGACACCAACAATTTTATTTGTAATTCTTACCGCTGTTACATATTTCTGAGAACGTATCAAACGCTCTGATTCCTGAACTTTATAAGTGTCGTAAACAGCATTTCTTTTGAACAATAATAAATTAAGAATGGCTATTTTTTTTGTTTTCAAGTGCAATCTGTTTCCCGTTCTTTCTCCCCAATTTCTGGGCATTTGAGTGGTATCATTAACAGAATGCCCAAAAGGATCTAAGGTCACAATATTGATATTGCGAATGATTTTTCCGCTAAAGTCAGTGGTGTCATTTTGTACCAGAATTTCTTTTTTTCGCGTTTTGCTTCCTCGAAAAAATAATTTGTGGACTGTTTGGGTGAATTTATTTTTTTTAGAATAATTCTTAATCCTGTTATATACCTGAATACTGTCCTTTTTATCGTGCGCATCTTTTGTTTTATCTGTCTGAGCATACGTGCTTTGTAAGCAGAAGCATAATAAAAGTAAAGCTATTATTTTTTTGTTTACAGACATTAGATAATTGGTGATGACTAAAGGTTGATTTTGATATGAATATAAGAATTTTCCAGAACTTTTTAATGTTGAAATGCTATTTAGTTTTCAATCTTAAGTTTTCGGATTCTCCAGGTAAATTTTTTAGGCATATGATTGCCCATTAAATATCCCCAGGGTTCTAAGGATTCGATTCTGTCGAATATAATTTTTAGAATGGCTAAAAGCGGAATGGCTAAAAACATGCCCGAAATTCCTGCAGCAGCTCCTCCAATAATAATTCCCATTATCGAAACAAATGCATTAATTTCAACTTTAGAATTAATTATTAACGGTACAATTATATTATTATCTATAAACTGAACAATAATATTTACAATTAGGATGCCGAGAATAATAGAAGTTTCCGGTGTTCCCGTAAGAGAAGCCATAACGGTAATGATTCCGGCAATTAGAATACCAATGTAAGGAATCATATTCAGGATTCCGGTAATCAATCCCAGTAAAATAAAGTATTTTACGCCAATAATCCAAAGTCCTAAACCGGTTAAAATCGAAACAACAATCATTTCAAAAATTAAACTCAGTATATAATTGTTGATCGAAACTTTTATTTGTGATAAAATATCCTTTAAGGCTGAATGATCTTCTTTATTGACCAATTTGGCCAGAAATAAAACAAAGTGATCTTTATATAAAAGAAATAGAAAAGTATAAATAGGGATGATGGTGCAGTCTAAAAGAAGATCACTAATAGATACTATAGCAGATCCAATCGTAGCTTTTCCGTTTTGAACAGAATCTTTGGTTACAGTGTCAAGGTACTTTTTCTGTTCTCCTATACTGACATGGAACTTATCATTTACAAATTTATGAATGTCTGTTATAAAGGAATTGGCATTCTTTTTTATCGTCTCAAAATCATTGGCAATATCACTAACCTGATAAGAGATAAAAACTAAAATACCAATAATAAAAGCTGCAAATACTAAAATACAGCAAGCTGCGGCCAAATGGCGGGGAAATTTTAGTTTTGAATGTAAAAAGGTAAAAATCGGGACTAATAATACAGCGAATAAAAACGCCATTAAAACAGGCGTAATAATATCTTTTCCGATGCAAAAAATATAAGCAAAACTGATTAAGCTAACTAATATTAAGGCAAGTTTAGCATAAAATGGTAATTTTACGGAATGAGTCATTTGTTTGGTGATTTAATAAAACTAGTAATTGGTAAAACAAATATTATATTTTAATTAAGAAATATCGTTTTAGCTTTTTGTCAATAGTTTATAAAATTCCCATTATGATTGAGAGGATTTGTAAATATGTGTAATCTACGGAAAAGTTTTTAACCGCAAATTTCACAAATTAACGCAAATTTTGTTTTGCTATTTCGGAAGGGAATCTAGTTGGAGGGATTTGTAAATCTGCTTTATATGCGTAATCAGCGGGAAAGTTTTTCGCCACTAATTTCACAAATTAGCGCAAATTTTTTTTACTATTTCGGATGGGAATCTAGTCAGAAAGATTTTTAAATCTGCTTTATCCGTGTAATATGCGGGAAACTATATTGCCTTGAGCTGAGATTACTTTGCAAATTTTGCAGTAAAATTATGCGAAATATGAGGGTATTTAAGTTAAATGCCTCTAATCGAAAAACTCTTTTTCCTCATAATGTGCCTGCATAATCGAAATGCCTTTTTGCAATAATAAATTGTTTGGAAAAATAATTCTTTCGCCTTCTTTTGTTCGTAAATTCACATGAAAAGCGCTGATGTCTTCAATTTCGGCTTCGATAGGAAAGTCCTTATCATGAATTTTAATGGTGTCTCCGATCCTAAACGGAAAGGAGAAAAATAAAATCATTCCTGAAGTAATATTGCTTAAAATCGACCATTGCGCAAACATGGCTACTCCAATTACAGTTGCAATTGAAGAAACGGTTATAAAAATATCCTTTGTTTCGACACCCCAGATCACAATAAGGCTGATGGTAACCAGTATGTTCATCAGGATATGAATATACTTGATGACGAGATTGGTTCGGTGTTCTAATAATTGGCTTGTACTGGCGTAACGACGGATTAGTTTAGCAATAATAACTCTCAATGCCGCCAAAGCAAAAAGGAGCACTACAGTGCTTAATATCTCGTGACTATACTCTTTGAAAGAAAACATAAATAATTTTTTTACACTAATGTACTCAAATATTCGTAAACTTTAGCTGTTGGCAAGCCCATAACATTTGTATAAGAGCCCTCGACTTTTGCAACTGCCATAAAACCAAACCATTCCTGAATACCATAAGCACCGGCTTTATCATAAGGTTTGTAATTTTCTATGTAATATAAAATAGCTTCGTCTGATAAATCTTTAAAAGTAACTTTTGTAACGTCATTTATAACAGTAGAAGTAAAGGTGGTTCTAAAACATACTGATGTAAAAACTTCATGTGTATCACCGGACATTGATTTAATCATTTCAAAAGCTTCTTCAGCATTTTTCGGTTTTCCTAAAGCTTTGTTTTGATGCCAGACAATGGTATCGCTGGTTATTAAAATTTCATTTTCCTTAAGCTCTGCGTCAAAAGCACTTGCTTTTAGCGCCGCTAAATAATCAGTAATTTCAACCGCTTTCAATTCAGGCGGATATATCTCCTCAATTTCTTTTAATCTAATCTCGAAATCAAGATCTAAGTCTTTAAAAAACTGTTGTCTGCGAGGCGATCCCGAAGCAAGAATTAAAGTATATTTTTTTAGTTTTTCTTTAAGCATTGTATTTGATGTTTAGGGAGATAACCATAATAGATAAAATCCCGAAGAATAAAATTAGTTTTAAAACGGTACTCAAATGATGGAAATCTTTTTTAGATTTTGCTGTAAATATTTTTACAATAAAGTATAAAAGAGGCGCCAGAACAAAAGCAAAAGCATAAAATGTTGCAATATAAAGATTGTTCTGAATAAAATATTTGTTGATGTAAAGCAAACTTAAAAGAAATGGAATAATTGCAAAGGCTATAGCAATTTTTGACGTTCTGCTAATCCCTATCGCAATTGGCAATGTATTAATTCCCTGGTTGTAATCGCCATTTACATCTTCTATATCTTTAACCATTTCATTAAGAAAACCAATCATGAAAGCAAATAAAGCGTAATCTGTTAATATGGAGAATAAACTGGCCATCTGTGCCTGATTTTCAGAAGTGATTGCAGGAAAAACATCAAAAACCCCAATAATAAGAATGCTTACTGAGAGCAATAATGCGATAACAAAATTACCCAAAATCATGATCTGTCTTAGCGTAGTGGCGTAAAAATAAAGAAGTGAAGCAATTAAAATAAAAAGAGAAGCAAAACTGGGCTTTAGGATAATATTCGATAGAAGAAAACCAAGGGCAACCCCTGTAATATTAAGACCTATGTAAATGTTATACGCTGTCGTTTCAGAAATCCCTTTATTAATGACTACAGCTTCAGGTTGATTGATTGTATCGGTTGCGACATCATAAACACTATTAATTACATAACCTGCTGCCGCTAATAAAACAGTACTCAAAACCAATATTCCGTATTGCCAGTCATTTAAAGCCAAAGGTATATTTTGCTGCTTTAAAAAAGCATAACGAAATAATACTTGTATAAAAGCAAGCATTATAAGATTTTTATAGCGAATGAGTTTTAGGAATTTCATTTTTTTTAAGTGACAAAGGTTCAAAGGTTCAAAGGGGCAGAGGTCCAAAGGTTTTTTTTAGTTGGAATCTTTGTGAAATTTCAAGTTTTACAAACATGGTATTGATATAACTGAAACTTGTGGCTTAATCGTGTTTTCCGTTAAAATATTCCATCCATTTTCCCTGTACTTTCATCACTTGCTCAATCACGTCACGTGCGGCGCCCTTTCCACCTTTTACGTGTGAAACATAACGGCAAATATTCTTGATTTCAGGACTTGCATCTTGTGGACAAGTTGGTAATCCAACTAATTTCATTACATGAAAATCAGGGATATCATCGCCCATATATAAAACCTGTTCCGGTTGAATGTTATAAGTATCAGTATATTCCTTAAAGGTTTTTACTTTGTCAGGAGTTCCTAAATGAATGTCCGTAATTCCAAGATTTTTTAATCTCACACGAACACCTTCATTGCTTCCTCCGGAAATAATGCATACGTTAAAACCACTTTCAACAGCTGCTTTCATTGCATAACCATCACGAATATTCATGGTACGAAGCATTTCTCCTTCATTGGTTACAAAAACCGAACTGTCTGTAAGTACGCCATCAACATCAAAAACAAAAGTTGTGATGTCGTTCATTATTTCTTTAAAATGTTTTGCCATTATTTTGTATGGATTGTGTTAGTATTTTATAAATATTTTTTTGATTCACGTTGGTCAAATACTCCAAATGCGCCTCTATTGTATTAGAATCGTGGCGTTTTGCGGGACCTGTCTGCGCATCTATTGGATCAAGTGTATTTATTTTTTCGGCCGTTTCCTTAATCAAAGGTTTCAAAACTTCAAACGGAACCTGATGTTCTTCACAGATTTCCTGCCCGATTTGATACAGATGATTGGTAAAATTATTGACAAAAACAGCCGCAACATGCAACGCTTTTCTTTGATCTGAATTAATAGCAAAAACAGCATTTGAAATGCTTTTGCCTACAGTTTCCAGAACTCTAAAATCAAAAGTATTTTCAGCTTCCAGACAAAGCGGAACAGTCGAGAAATCAATTTCTTTGCTTTTAGAAAATGTCTGAAGCGGATAAAAGACACCTTTTCTGTTTTTTGAATCCAAAACATCCAGCGAAGCCGCGCCCGAAGTATGAACTACAATTCGGTTCTGAAAAGGCAATTGTTTCGAAACGTCTGCAATAGCTTTGTCAGAAACAGCGATAATGTATAAATCAGCTTCTTTTAAGTCCTCAAAATCACTAGTAATTTTATCAAATTCAATCAGAGAAGCTAAAGTTTCCTTTTTTCTCGAAAATACCTGTACAATTTCAACGAGTTCACTTTTAGTGAAAGTTTTTATCAGATGTTGGGCAACATTGCCGGAACCAATTAACGTAATTCGAATCATAGCGCAAAATTAGCATTATTTTTTTTAAAGAGAATAGTCATCGAAAAGTTTACCCACAGATTACTCGGAATAGATAAAATTTTCATCGGGTTTTATTTTGTTAATGATATGCAAACATTATTACCTACCTAAATATTAGACAGGCATTGATTTTATAATGTAATAAAACAGTGTTGTAGTCCTAAAGAACTTTTGAATCCGTCATTAATGCGGAAGTCCATATAAATATCGACTTTACAGGTTTGTAAAACTAAGCGTACATTTTTGCGAATTTAACTCAATTTGCCAGCTGTTTTTTAGTTTTTATTAACAAAGTTCAAATATTGGAACTCAACATTTTTAAGTACTTTTGTGCCACTTTTATACAATGTAATTCCTCAAAAATGGATAAAAAAATATTCTCTTTTTTGTTTTCTACACGATTAATGTCTGTTCTTTTTTTAACATTTGCAATCGCAATGGGTATTGGTACTTTTATCGAAAGTAAGTACAATACAGATACAGCCCGAATTTTAATTTATAATACATGGTGGTTTGAAGCTATAATGGTCTTTTTTATGATCAATTTCTTCGGAAACATCAAACGTTACCAATTGCATAAAAAAGAAAAGTGGGCAACACTTTTACTTCATATTGCTTTTATTTTTATTCTCTTAGGTGCATTTATTACACGATACATCAGTTACGAAGGTATGATGCCAATTCGTGAAGGTGCTGCCGAAAATCAGATTTACTCAGACAAGACATTCCTGACTGTTTTTGCAGACGGCGAATATAAAGGGCAAATGAAACGCAGGGTTTTTGACAAACCGTTGCTGTTTTCGCCTGTAACCAATAACGATTTTACACTTTCAGGTAAATTTGACGAAACTCCTTTCGAAGTGAGTTATGTTAACTACATCATGGGAGCAAAAGAAATTATAAAACCGGACCCAAAAGGAACTTTATATCTTAAACTGGTTGAAGCGGGAGCTGGCGGACGTGAAGAACATTTCCTTAAAGAAGGGGAGGTTCAGAACATTCATAATGTATTGTTTGCTTTGAATAAGCCTACTGATGGCGCCATTAACATTAATACAACCGGTGAAAAATACACCATTCAAACCCCTTTTGAAGGAGAGTTTATGCGAATGGCTGACAAATTAAAAGGAGCTGTGACCAAAGATAATGTGCAGCCTCTTATGATGCGTTCTTTATACAGTATTGGTGATATCCGAATTGTTTTTCCGGATCCTGCAGTAAAAGGAATTATTGATTATGAGTCGAATAACGATTATAAAGCAAAAACGCATCATGATGCCTTAATTGTAAAAATTAAAGCGGAGGGTCAGGAAAAAGAAGTAAGACTTTTAGGTTCTAAAGGTAGTTTAGGAGATCCTCAAACCGTAAAAATTGGTAAAATCGAGTACAGTTTATTTTACGGAAGTAAAGCTTATACATTACCTTTTAAAGTAAAATTAAATGACTTTATCGCAACAAAATATCCGGGAACAGAGAAAAGTTATTCCGCTTTTGAAAGTAAAGTAACGGTTCAGGATTCAACTGAAACATTTGATGCTGATATTTATATGAACCACGTTTTAGATCATAAAGGATACCGCTTTTTTCAATCTTCATTCGATCCCGACGAAAAAGGAACAGTATTATCTGTAAACCATGATTTCTGGGGAACATCTATTACTTATTTAGGATATTTCATGTTATACTTTGGTTTGATGGCTATTATGTTTACCAAACATTCTCGTTTTGCTGATCTAAAACGCAAATTAGATAATGTAAAAAAGAAAAAATTAATTACGATACTGGTTTTAATGCTAAGTTTCAGTGGCTTCGCTCAGGCACCACACGTTCATACGCCTGGTGATGGTCACGAACATAATCATAATCATGCAGCAGATCCTAACGATCATGCCAATCACGTAACTGCAGCGCCTAGCCAGAAACAAATAGATTCTTTATTGACTATCTATAAAGCTCCGGAAGCACACGCTGCGAAATTTGGCCGTTTGATTATTCAGGATGCAGGCGGCAGAATGAAACCTATTAATACTTTCTCTTCTGAATTATTGAGAAAAGTAAGCCAGAGCGATACTTATAACGGAATGAATTCTGATCAGGTTTTCTTGTCAATGACACAATACGCTCAGGTTTGGATCCAGGTTCCGCTTATTTATCTGAATACAAAAGATGATAGTATTCGTAAAATCATTGGCGTAGACAGAAAAGCAAAACTGGTACCATTTATAAAGTTCTTTGACGAAAACGGAAATTACAAATTATCTCCTTATTTAGATGCAGCTTACAAAGCAGGAAATCCAAACAGCTTTGAAAAAGATTTTATCGAAACCGATAAAAAAGTAAATTTAATGGAATCTGCATTAAGCGGAAGTATCCTTAAAATTTTCCCGATTCCTAATGATCCAAACAATAAATGGATTTCTTATTTAGAGCTGCAAAATGCAGGTTTAAAAGGTATGGATTCTACTTACGTTAAGCAGATTTTACCAATGTATTTCAGCGCTTTAAACAACGGTTCGATTTCAAGGGATTTTAAAACAGCAGATCATTTGGTCGAAAGTATTGATGGTTTTCAAAAGAAATTCGGAAGTAAAGTGCGTCCAAGTGATCAGAAAATCGATCTTGAGATAGCGTATAACACCTACAACATTTTACCTAAAATGTTCTACTGGTATTCTCTTGCCGGAATCTTTATGTTGATTTTTACGTTGTTTAGTATTTTCTTCGACAAAAAGTTTTTACGCATTACAGTAAATGGTTTTCATATTTTAATCGGGGTAATATTTGCATTTCATACAGTTGCATTAATAGCCCGTTGGTACATTTCAGGTCACGCACCATGGAGTAACGCTTACGAAGCAATTGTTTATGTTGCATGGGCAACCATGTTCTTTGGATTGGCTTTTGATAAAAAATCAAAACTTACCGTTGCATCGGCAGCATTCGTTACTTCTATGATCTTTATGGCGGCAAATGCCAACTGGATCGATCCTGAAATTGCGAACCTGCAACCGGTTTTGAACTCGTATTGGTTAATGATTCACGTTGCAGTAATTGTAGCAAGTTACGGACCATTTGCATTGGGAATGATTTTAGGTTTTGTAGCGTTGATATTGATTTTCTTTACCAACGAGAAAAACAAAGCCAAAATGGATTTGAACATCAAAGAAATCACCTATATCAACGAAATGGCCCTGACTATTGGTTTGATCATGTTGTCTATTGGTAACTTCCTTGGAGGACAATGGGCCAACGAAAGCTGGGGACGTTATTGGGGATGGGACCCAAAAGAAACCTGGGCTTTGATCTCGATTATGGTGTATGCCTTCGTTATCCACGCACGTTTTGTACCTTCGTTAAGAGGACAATGGTTCTTTAATTTAATGAGTATGTATGCGTTTGTTTCAATTTTGTTTACGTATTACGGAGTAAACTTTCATTTAGTCGGACTGCACTCTTATGCAAGCGGAGACGCACATTCATTGAGCTGGACCTGGTATTCATTGGGAACAATTTCATTAATTGGAATTCTGACCTATCCAAAATACCGCAAGTATTATAAAAAGAAAAAATAAATAAAAAGAGTTTTATTAATTCACAAAAAAGGTTCAACCGTCATAGTTGAACCTTTTTTTATATTTAATGATCAATTTCTTAATGTTTTAAAAGTAAGAAAATGACTATTTTTATGTATTTTTGCATTTGCTAATAAAAAAGAGAAAAATGAGCGAAAATTTAAAAAAATATTTTAAAAATAGTGACTTAGAAAAAACAGGAGGCGGTTACTATGTGACAGAAATAGAACTTGATAATAAAGTATTCGAAATTGCATTAACTATTTCCACCCAACTTAAAAACGTTGATAAAAACGAACTTGAAAAAGTAGAAAACTATATTGAAAATTTAAAAGTTCATCAACAGGATATCACGGATCTTCTTATAGAAGATTTTAAAGCCGGAGGAGAAACACGAAATTATATAGATCTTCATGTTAAATTGCTGGATGAAGAAGATATTGCTGATTTAATTCAGGATGCAGACAAAAAATTAAGCATCGAAGAAAAATTATTATCAGCTTTAGACTTAATGACTATTGATTTTATTCCAGAAAAGAATAAGGAAATGGATATATTTGCAGTTTATGATTATATACTGGGAGCATGTATAACTGATTGTATACTAACTGTATATATCAATAAAGATAATACGGTTGTAATAACAATAGACAGCTGATAAAAGGATTTTTTGATACTAGGAAGGTTCAATTTATGTTGAACCTTTTTTTGCAGCACTATTAATAAAAACAGAGCACTGAGAAAAAAAATGTAAAGATTGTAAAATAAAATTAGTGACTCAAACAGGTCTTAGCAACTTGGAAAGCACCTGATATTAAAAGAAAAATCTTTTTCTAAACCAAAAAGCCACATTGACCAGGGCAATCAAAGCAGGTACTTCGACTAAAGGCCCAATCACGCCGGTAAAGGCCTGACCGCTGTTAATACCAAAAACACCAATAGCAACAGCAATCGCCAATTCAAAATTATTTCCGGTAGCAGTAAAAGCGACTGCAGTACTTTTAGAATAGTCAGCACCAAAATATTTTCCGGTAAAAAAGCTAATGACAAACATTAATCCAAAATAAATCGTCAAAGGAACTGCGATGCGAACAACATCCATCGGAATTTCAACAATCAATTCTCCCTTTAAGCTAAACATAAGAACAATAGTAAATAATAAAGCAATTAAAGTGACAGGAGAGATAAAAGGAATGTATTTATTTTCAAACCAATCTTTCCCCTTAAGTTTCATTAATCCGAACCGACTAATAATACCAAGCGCAAATGGTATTCCTAAATAAACCCCTACACTTTCTGCAATCTGAAAAATACTTATGTCAACATTGAAGCCGGTGTATCCAAAGTAAGGAGGCAAAACCGTTATAAAAATATAAGCATAAACACTATAAAGCAAAACCTGAAAAATACTGTTTAAAGCAATTAATCCGGCGGCATATTCACGGTTTCCGTCAGCGAGGTCATTCCAAACGACGACCATGGCAATGCAGCGTGCTAATCCAATTAAGATTAATCCAATCATGTAGTCAGGATACTCTTTTAAGAATAAGAGCGCTAAAGCAAACATCAAAATAGGGCCGACAATCCAGTTCAATAGAAGAGAAGCGCCTAGTACTTTTATGTTTTTAAAAACCTCTCCCATTTTAGCATAATCGACTTTAGCTAGCGGAGGATACATCATTAAAATTAAACCAATAGCCAACGGAATATTAGTACTTCCGTTAGAAAACGAATTGATGAAATTTCCGCTCGACGGAAAAAAATACCCAATAGCAATACCAACAGCCATAGCCAGAAAAATCCAAAGCGTTAAAAACCGATCCAGAAAACTGAGCTTTTTTCTTCCCGCAACGGGATGACAATGATCTATAGACATTTTATTTTTTTATTTGAGAGAAAACATAAAACATTTCGGCTGCGATTTGCACACTTCTTTCATTGTATTTCTCTGATTGTTGGTCTGTATTATCAAAAGCTTTTGGATCGTCATATGTTATCGCAATTCTTTTCTCGGCTCCTGCAATAAAAGGACAGCCACCATCTGCCTGTGAGCAAGTCATGATGGCGGCAAATTCATTTTCGGGATTAAAATCATCATCATAAGTTTTAGAAAAACCTACGATTGGAGCATGATTCCCTGCAAATTTTATAGCATAAACAGGATTATTATTTTCTGATAACTTCATGATTTTAAAACCTGATTGTACTAATGTTTCGGCAACTTTAGGATATAAAGCAGTTGCCTCAGTTCCGCCGGAATAGCAAAAAACATTTTGAATTCCGTAATAGTAGGCAGCCGTTTGCGCCCAAACCTGAGCCAAATGGCTTCGTCTGGAATTATGCGTGCAAATTAGATTCAATCTGATTTCCTGATGATGATCAGACTTTTGCTGAACAAAATCAATAAAAAGCTGGAGGATATCTTTACGATCTTCAGAAATCGCTGTGAAATCAAAAGACTGAACTAAAGATTGAATTTCGGGGAATAATATATTGTGATTCGACATTTTGTAAGCTTTTAGATTTAACAACAGCTTCCGCCAGGCGTACAAGAATTACCTTCGTCTGTACTTAATTGTGTCAGTTTAAGTTTTGATTTTTCTGATGGAATTCCACATTGATCCTGAGCTAAACAAGCTGTAGTTTTATTTAAGAGTAAAAAATCTTTCCCATTAAAATCTAAATCATATTTGCCAATAGTAGTATTTTGATATTCAACTTCGATCTCAAAATCCTCAATTCCTAACACTTTTTCTGAAAGTGTTATGATATGAATTAATTTTTGAGGTTTTAAGCGATGCTCATAATCATTGGCATCCCAAAGCTGAAAATTTACAACAGTTTCTTTACGAACTACTCCTCCGCAATCAATAAAGTTCTTTGTAACCAAACCTACTTCGGCGACGTGAAAATATTCCGGAACAAATTTTCCGTCAGGAAGTTGAAAATTTACAGCTTCAACAGTAGCAAGTATTTTTTTAATTTCTGAAAGTTTCATAATAATTTATTTTAATAATTAACAACACTCGTTTTTTCTTTTTACTAAATGAAGGTCTATTTGAGTAAAGAAAACTTTGATTTTCTCAAAACCAACTTCGTTAATACAATAACAAATGGCATTTCCTTCAATATTTCCTTTTATCAATCCAGCGTTTTTAAGCTCTTTTAGATGCTGGGAAACCGTAGGCTGAGAAAGTGGCAGTTCGTTTACAATATCACCGCAAATACATGCATTTACTTTTAGTAAATATTCTATTATAGCAATTCGTGCAGGATGACCTAAAGCTTTCGTTAAAATAGCCAACTCATTTTGGCTCTCTGTAAAATGATCTGATTTTGTAGCTCCCATTGTTATATTTTTATATTGCAATATTACGATATAGATTGTGATAAAAAAAGAAAATAGTTTATTATTTTCTTTTTTAGGGATTTATAATTAAAGTCTTCCTGTCATAACAAGCACAATAGCCGTTACGATTAAAAAACAAACCAGAAAAATAAGATGACTTACTATAGACAACAAGAATGCTTTTGTTTTTGACATTTTATTAAAGAACTGGAGATTAGTCCAGAAAATTAATATGACGCCTATTATATACATTAAATTCAAAATCTGTTGCATATGAGGCGTTCCATTGAAATACAGCAATAATGGAAATATTAAAATTTGAGCAAATAGCCTTTGTGAAGCTTTGAATGTATTGAGGACAAAAAGTTCGAAAAAATTATAGCCTTGTTTTCTAAAAACAATATAGGTTCCAATAGTATATAAAGGTATAGTAGCAATGGTGGTCCAGGCAAAATGAGTAGCATTCCATTCATTAAAATCATTTAGATTTAAATCAGCTTCATTAACCTTAAATAAATTGAGGTGATAATAATGGTATAAAAAACCATAAAATGCAGCCAAAACCGTCACCAAAGACAAAGGTTTGAAATGTCTCACGCGTTTTCCTTCAATAAATTCGCGGATAGAATGTCCTGGTCTTGTAAATAATTGTTTTATAGAATAGGGAATTCCCGCATCAAAATGCAACAAACTGTGCTGAATATCATGCCATAAATAATGCGCGTTTATTTTATGTGTATCTGCTGGCTGGCCGCAATTATTGCAGTAATTTCCAGTATAATGCTGCTGACAGTTTTTACAGGTTATTTCCATTGCATTTGGTATTTTAATCTTTATTTGTAATATTCATATTCGTACTTATAAACGCATCGAAATTGTTGAGAACGAAATATTATTTCAGTGATTAAATTTTTACTATTATATTTATAATTAGAAAAATAGACATTTCCATCTTCTAAATTACGATATATACTTTCTGATAAAAGATTGTTGTCGTAATGGTATGTTGTTGTATTCAAAAGTGTATCATTTTTAAATTCACTTTTTTCGATACAATGCTGGTCTTTATATTTATACTTTAAATTTTTACTTCCTTCTTTTTCGCTAATAATTTTTTTATGTTCATCAAACGTTATAATTATTTCTCCCATTCCAATCATGTCTGTTTTGTACTTATTTATTATTTTATCAGGTAAGTAGGAAAAAGTATGTACTGAAGTAACAGTATTTCTGGAGTCAAAAAAATTTTCATTTAAAGGACGAAGCTTACTATCGTATTCAATCGAAAAATCCAGATATTTTGGTTGGTTAATTAATTTTTTTAAACTTTGAGTATTTAGCAATGCAGTTGTATCTTTAATTCCTTCAATTTCTTTTTTGTATTTATAGTATTCCTCGTCGGATGTAACTACCGAATAGGCATCATCAATACTAATAGTATCCTGGCCAACAATAGTATATTCTATTCCTTTTGATTTATTTTCCAGATATTTATCTTTTTCTAATTGAAGTTCTTTTTCGTCTTCAGTTAAATACGAAAAAAGTTGTGTTGATTTATCCGAATATTTTATTTCTTCGCAACTAAAGCCCTGAATAGCGTATGCATTTATTTTTTTAATAAGTCTGTTTTTTTTGTCATACTTAAAATAGCCGACGTGATTTAGTCTATTTTTTAGGAAAAAATAAATCAGTCCCTTGTTATTAAAATAATGCTGTTCCTGAATTGTATCATTTTCTTTGACCGTTATTTTTTTTACTCCTTTGGTATTTTTATTTAAATAATCATAATCATTTATATAACTGTGTGGTTCCTGTGCAAAAGCAAAGGTTGAGATAAGAAGGAAAAACAGTACGATAATTTGATTCAAAGAAATATAGCGATTGTCAGCAGGCATCAGAGGTTATTTTTATAATTAATAATCAATTCAATTTATACTTTCTTATATCCATCAGGATACATAATGGCCAATAAAACTATAATCAGTAAAAAGTTATATTCGACACCATTTCGGCCGCCGCCAACAACAAACCAGCCCTCCTGAAAATGAACGAGAATAATTCCCATGAGGAGAACAAAGATCGTTACAAAACCTGCCAGTTTAATATACTTATTCAATACTAAAAGTACAGCGGCAATTATATGAGATACTTTAATAGACCAGGCTATAAAAACTCCAAAAGGAGCAAATCCAATTTGGTTTAAATACAAATTACCAAAATCATTAATTCCGTTATCGAAAATTCCAAAAATAGAATGGGTGAGGAGAATAATAGCAACTGCAATTCGTAAAAGTAAAGTTCCGTTCATGGATTTATTGGTTGGGTTAATAGTAAGTTATTCTAATTAAAAATAATAAAAAAACGCACATTAAAATAAATTAATATGCGTTGTGGGTTTTATGCTAAGTTTATTTTTAAACTTTTCCTAAAGTATACAATTGCGTCATTGTTGGAGTTAAACTTCCTCCCGCAGGCTCAAGTGTAATTCCAAATGCTTCTGCAGAATCTGTTTGGCTTACAGCAAATATCTTTTGACTGTTTCCTTCAAAATTATCCAGTAAACCTATGCTTGTTGGCGTAAGGACAGGGCTTAATTTTAGGGACCATACCTGATACACCATTCCTTTTGGAGGAGTTGGTAAACCGGCAGCATCAATATAAGTTGTCTTAGTCTGTTTGTTCCAATACACTTTTGCAAATGAATTTGGAGAAACAGCCTGACCACCAAGTGTTACACCAGTATTTTTGATATCCCTAACAATGGTTAGGTTTTTCTCTGTTTCCTTATTTTGCTGATCCAGGAAAGCATAATCTCTCTCGATTTTATTCTTCTCAGTACCAACAGTTGCAATTGCTTCTTTTGTTTTTGTAAGTTCAAGAGTTTGATATCCAAGACCCAAAAGCAATAGTACAGCAGCAGCCCAGCCCACATATTGAGACCAGTTTGACGCTGGTTTCAGATCGACTACTTTGCCATGTTTCAATTCTAATCGGGCTTTTATCTTCTCGAAATTTGCTACCGAGTGAAAAGGAGAGAAGCTTGATGACAAAGCTACAATTGCTTTTTCTATCGCGATAATTTCCTGATCGACTTCGGGATTTTTCTTTGCCACTTCGGCTATTTCCAGATTTTCAGTTTCGGTCAATAAACCGTAAACATATAATTCCAGAATTCCTGATTCTATATATTCTTGTGCTTCCATTATATTTTCAAATAATTACGTAGATCGTTAATACAGTTTCTGTTTTGCGTTTTGATAGTCCCCAATGGCATTGCCAATTCTTCTGAAGCTTCTTGTTGGGTATATCCTTTAAAAAATAATAAATCTATAATCTCGATACATTTTGGTTTTAATTTTTTGACAAATTCCTGAATTCCAATTGTATCAATTCTATTAGTAAGTTTATTACTGTCGTCTAACAGATTTACGAAATTATCTGAAGAAAGGTTTTTTTGACTGTTATTAAAATTTTTGGATCTTAATTTATCAATAGACGTATTTCTGGCAATATTAAGGATCCAGGTGTAAAATCGGCCTTTTCCTTCGTTATATGAATCTATGTTTTTCCAGATTTTGACAAAAACTTCCTGCAAAACATCTTCTGCTTCTTCACGGTTTTTGATCAGGACGTTAATGACCGAAAATAAACTTTTCGAGTACATATCGTACAAATGGGTAAAAGCTCTTTCGTCTTTCTTGTAAATTAAAACTAACAACTCATCTTGACTCATAGATTTGGATTTTTAAGCTTAAACAAAAATTTAGTATACAATTTTATACTTTGAGATAAAGATAATTTATTTTTTTGTGAAAAACGTAAAATTTTTAACAGGCTAAAACCTAGTAAAATAAGGCATTCAAAAAAAATATTACTTTTTTTTCATTTTTTTAAAACCAAAAGCAATCCAATTACGTAAATGCTATTATAACATCACATGATAACTTTGAAAATAGCAGAAGGAAAGAAAACAGCTTCAAAATATCAGGGCCAATGTTGTTTTAATTAAAGATTGGATTATGAACTTTAACATTGGCTAAAGATAAAAGTGTAAAGTAAATCTCAATAAATAATTTTTTGAATTATGATTGACGTATATAAACTAAAAATTTTGATTGTTGGCCTAACGACAGTTCTGGCATTAACAAGTTTTAATAAAAATGATTTTAGAAAAGGCATAGTTCAAAGTCAGAATTGCAATCAGATTAAGGATTGAAACAAAAACTATGATTCGCATTTAAAGTAATAAAATAGTTGGTGTCTCCGGACTTCCAAACTGAAAAGAAAAATAGAATGTTAAACGCCCAATTTACACTCATAATAGTAAACGCCAGTAGAAAAGATAAGATATATAATAAGGTTATTTGATTCTAAATAATAATTTTCAGTATAAAACAGAGAGACATCAACTATAATTTTAACTAAATAAAATAAAAATAAAACAACAATTAATTCATGGTTTGATTTGTTTGTATGGGGGGAAGCCTAGCGTCTGATTAACGCTAGGCTTCAATTTTTTATTTAACTTATGTTTAATAAAAATAAAGCAATCAAAGTCATTAAGGAAAACGGATTTTAACTAATTTTATAAAAAATTAAACGATGAAAAAAATAGCATTGATAGCTTGTGGCGCAGTTTTATTATTAAGCTCGCAACTTCAGGCTCAAACGAGTAAAAATAAAGTATCTAAAACAGATAAAGTGATGGCAAAAGAAAACATTTACCAATTTAAAGTTCAGGATTTATCGGGAGACACCTTTGATTTCGCTTCTTTAAAAGGAAAAAAAGTAATGATTGTAAATACTGCTTCAAAATGCGGATTAACGCCTCAATACAAAGATCTTGAAGCGATTTACAAAGAGTACAAAGACAAAGGTTTTGTAATCGTAGGTTTTCCTGCCAATAATTTTGCATCGCAAGAACCCGGAACAAACAAAGAAATCGAAACGTTTTGCCAACAAAATTACGGTGTGACATTTCCTATGATGGACAAAGTTTCTGTAAAAGGAGATGATATGTGCGAAGTGTACAAATTCCTGACACAAAAATCTAAAAATGGCCTGCAGGATTCTGAAGTAGAATGGAATTTCCAGAAATACCTAATTAACGAAAAAGGTGAATTGGTAAAGGTTATCAAGCCAAGAACATTGCCAACAGATCCTGAAGTAATCAACTGGATAAAAGGTTAATCAATAACTATCTCAACCAAAAAATCCACAAATTTGAATGTAATTTCAAATTTGTGGATTTTTTTAGATTCTATTCAAAATCTCAATAATTGTTTGTTCGATTCCGGGTTCACTATCAGAATGTCCGCAATTTTCAATATAAAGGGTAGATCTTTTAAGCTTATGATGCAATATTTCAGCATATTGAATCGGACAAATAGCATCGTATTTTCCGTGCACAATAGTGATTGTTATATCATCTAAAACTTTTATATTATTTAAAATAAAGTTATCCCCGATAAAACAATTATTACTCAAATAATGAGCCTCCATAATAGCTAAAGATTCAAACGGAAATTCATTTATAACGGCATCGATTTCATTTTCGGTTATTCCTTTCTTAAAAATAGATATTTCATAAAAAATCCATTCATAACAAAAGAACTTTTTGCTTTCCGGGCTTCCATTCAGCATTTGATCCAAATAATAAGCTGGAATAGTAAGATTGGAATCTGACGGAACATTCGTTTTAAAACGATTCCATTCCTTAGGAAATTCATTTTCGACACCACCATTTACGTAATAATCAATAGATCTTTTATCTCCAAGAAATATACCCCGTAACAAAAGACTTTTTACTTTTTCCGGATTTTGTATCGCAAATATCAAACTCAAAGTTGTCCCCCACGAACCACCAAAAATATTTATTTTTTCGATTTTGAGATAGGAGAGGAGCTTGTTAATATCATCAATTAAATCCTGAGTTGTATTTTCTTTTATAACCCCAAAAGGCTTGCTTTTAGACGCTCCTCTTTGATCAAAAAAGACAACCCTATGTTTTTTGAAATCAAAAAAACGCTTATCCTGCTCAGAAAATCCCGCGCCGGGACCACCATGAACAAACAAATAAGTTTCGCCATCATCAGCACCGCAAACCTCATAGTATATTTCATGAATTTCACTAACTTTAAGATATCCTTTTTGTATTTGATAGTCTGTATTCAATAGTTGTATATTAAAATTAGTTCCTTATAAATTAAATTATTAAGTTCGAAACGACAAAAAATATTAACGTCCAGCTTTGCGAACTCAAAGAATGACAATGTTTTTCATAGCGAACTTTGCGTAATTCTTAGCCTGCTTTGCGGTAAAAAAAAACATTCCAGTAAACCATTATCAAAAAACAGAAAAAATCCGCGTCAATCAGCGTTTTCGCGCTAGCGAATCCGTTTCATCTGCGGGCCATTTTTACCTACTTTAATATCAATTGCATGAAAACCAAATCAAGCCAGTGATCAAATTTATAACCAACCTCACGGATCGTTCCTGTTGCCACAAAACCAAATCTTTCGTGAAAGGCAATACTTGCGGCATTATCAGCATCAATGGCACCAATCATAACGTGATAACCTTGTTCTTTTGCTAACCGGATAAGTTCAAGTAATAGTTTAGATCCAATGCCTTTACCTATAATATTATCAACTACATAAACAGAATGTTCGATTGTGTATTGATAACCGATTTTTTCGCGGAATTGCCCATAACTTCCAAAACCAACTACTTCACCATCCAGTTCAGCCACAACAATAGGCAGTTTTTTTGCTGTTTTATCTTCAAACCATTTTGTCTGCACTTCAAGAGTCTGTATATCATAACTATAATTTGCTGTTGTATGCAAGATCGAGTGGTTTACAATCTCAAGTATTTTTTCTAAATCGTTGGTTGTCGCCGGTCTGAGTATTACGTCCATGGTTTTTCTTGATAGTTTTTTTGTCACAAATTCACGAATAAGTTTTATAGTATTAATTCGTGAATTCGCAGCTATTTTAATTGTCTAATATCCAAATCATTCCAAACTTTTCAAAAAGTATTTCAGATTGGAATTTTTAATTTATTTTTTGTTGAGTTCAGCCAATAGATCATCTGCATCTTTAGTACCCCAACCCATTTCGGTACCAATTTCCCTGGCATCTTTAGCATATTTCAAAGCCGATTTTTTATCTTTTATTTTATTGTAAAGCCTTGCCAAAAGTAAATTCCCATCATAGGAATCATTTAATTCTATAGAATGTTTTACCCACGAAACAGCCTTTTTTAAACTTTCAGTATCTGAGATATGTTTCAAATAAGTTTGTCCGATATCTTTAAGGAAACTGGCATCATTCCAAACCAGCTTTTCCGTATTTTCAAGCGTCACTTTTTTGTAGAAATCCCATTTTTCAGTTCTTTCTGCTAAAGTCAAATCAAACTTAAAAACCAGGGAATCTGTTTTCTGTAATCGAATCGATTTTACAATTTCTCTTTGTTTATAATAGTTTATCGTATCTAAATTATCGACATAAGGGCGAAGTGATTCATTGACAATACTTTCGATTTTGCGATCAATACGATTTTGCGAAGCTACGGCAGCAAAATCTTTCTGATGATTCAAAACATATTGAAATTCTCTTGATTTAATATCCGTTACGCCATTCGCAATAACACGCCAGTTCAATTCACTAACCAATTGTGCATCAGATTGTGTATTCAGATAAATATGCGTCGGAATCGATAAATCAGTTCTGTCTTTTCCTTTTTTCAGCGTATTCAGATAAGCAAAGAACTTATTTGAGTTTGAAGGATCTGCAAGAAACTCTTTTTCTAAATAAGGCAATTGCATTCTGGGATTCAAAGCATAATTGGCTTCTGTCAAAAAATCTGCTTTTTTTGATTCTCCTTTCAAAGCATACAAAAGCGTTTCAGTCTTTGGATCTATAAATAAAAATGTAGGCAATGATTTGGTATTGTATTTATCTTTAAGTGCAATTCCTTCTTCTTTTTCGACATTTTTCCAGACGCAGACATAATTTTTATTTAGAAAATCCATTACTGCAGCATCACTAAATACTTCTTTTTTCATCTGATTACAATGCGGACACCAATCAGCATAAAGCATCACAAAAAGAGGTTTTTCCTGAGTTTTTGCATTATCTAAAGCTGTTTTATAAGGTACATCAACAGGAACAAACTGATTTTGAGAATTTACGGCTTGCAGGAAAAGACAAAGAAAGAATAGGTAGAAGAAACGCATACGGAGTTTATTTTTATTAAAAAATCTGTTTTACAAATATATCCCCTTTTTCTAAAAACAGGCTTAATATCTTCCTATTTATAAGTTAAATCCAGTGTGAAGTTTGTAACTTTGTATTATCAAAAAGAAATCTTTGACTTTTTAGATTTCTTTACAAAAGTAATACGCCATCATAATGATTTACCCCAAAATAGCGCTTGCTCAAAGCATTATCGAAATTTGTTCAGCAAAAGGAATCACTAATATTATCATTTCTCCGGGATCAAGAAACGCACCTTTAACAATTGGATTTGCTCAAAATCCCAACTTTAAATGTTACAGTATTGCCGACGAACGCTGCGCTGCCTTTTTTGCATTGGGAATTGCACAGCAAACGAAGTTACCAACCGCAGTTGTTTGCACTTCAGGATCAGCATTATTAAACTATTATCCTGCTGTGGCCGAAGCATTTTACAGTCAGATTCCGCTGATCGTGATTTCGGCAGATCGTCCACAAAGCAAGATTGATATTGGCGATGGACAAACCATTCGTCAGGAAAATGTTTTTCAGAATCACTCGGTTTTCAATGCTAATTTAACCGAAGATGCTTCTGTAGAAAATGATTTAAAAATCAATAAAGCAATCGAAACTGCGATTCTTCAAAAAGGACCGGTTCATATCAATGCGCCATTCGAAGAACCTTTATACGAAACGGTTTCAGAGCTTTCTGTTGAACCAAAAATTACCCATTCAGAGGAAATTTTCGGAACAAAAATTATCGAAAATATTGATGATGTAGCTTCTGTATGGAATACTTCAAAAAGAAAATTAATTCTTATTGGAGGAATAAACGAAGCCAATTCTGTTAGTAAAGAAATTCTCGAAAACTTCGCCAAAGATCCTTCAATTGTAGTCCTTACAGAGACAACATCAAATTTGCATGAACCAAGTTTTATTAATAGTATAGACAGCTTAATTACACCTTTTGACGATTGTGATTTTAAAGAATTAGAACCGGAAGTTTTAATCACTTTTGGCGGTATGATTGTTTCAAAACGTATTAAAGGTTTTTTACGAAAATATAAACCTGCACAACATTGGCACATAGATACTTTACGTGCTTACGATACATTTAATGCTTTAAGCAAACATTTTGTAATGGAGCCAGAAGATTTTTTCAAAGAACTGCTTCCAAAGACAGCATTTGTTTCAAGTAAATATTTCTCAAAAATTGATAAAATCTATGATTTAAGAAAAATCAGAAAACAGGAATATTTGCGTAAAATTACATTTTCTGATTTTAAAGTATTCGAAAAAATAATAGAATCACTTCCTAAAAACAGTCAGCTTCAAATAAGCAATAGTTCAGCGATCCGTTATGCGCAGTTAATCGAAATTGATCCTTCAATCGAAGTTTATTGCAACCGGGGAACAAGTGGTATTGACGGAAGTACATCAACAGCGATAGGAGCGGCGGTAGGAAGAAAAGATATACAAACCGTATTTATTACCGGAGATATTGGCTTTTTGTACGACAGTAATGCTCTTTGGAATTCTTATATACCTAAAAATTTCAAAATTATTTTAATTAATAATGGAGGAGGAGGGATCTTCAGGATTCTTCCGGGACATGAGGAAAAACCTGTTTTTAATACTTTTTTCGAAACTTCCCACAACTTAACCGCAGCACATTTGGCCGAGATGTATCAGATGAATTATTTTACTGCCACCAATGAAGATTCTTTAAACAATAGTATTAAAACATTGTATGAAGCAAATGACAAACCTTGTATTTTAGAAATTTTTACGCCAACTTTTGAAAACGATGTTGTGTTGAAACAATATTTTAAAGAATTAATTTAAAACTGCATTATTACAAAACATAAAAAGCGCCAATTGGCGCTTTTTATGTTTTGTAAAACTAGCGTATCGGAACAGGGAACACCGGCAAACTTGCGTGCCCTAAAGCATCTACAGTTTGTATAGCAAAAAAGTAATTGTCTTTAGAATAGGGGATTTCTACTTTCGTATCTTTTACAAAAAATGTTTTCTCCCAATGTGATGATGCCGTTTCCCTCATTAAAATTTGATATCCATATTGTACTTTTTCCTCCGGTGCATTCCAGGAGAGAGCAGAAGAATTAGACAGGTTTTTAACCTCTATACCTACATTTTCCGGTGCTTTTGGCGACCATGCTAAATTGGCCAATGTTGCCAGATTAGAACAAGTGTTTTTTCTTAAATAATCAAAATCCATAAACTCAACCAAATCACCGTATTTGATGCCGTTTTCTGTTCTTAAATCCTGATGCTGATGATCAAAATTCTCATTCATTTCGCAAAAACGAACTGCTGTAAAACCGTTCTGACTGAATGGCGTATGATCACCGCCTCGTAGGAACCGATCGTTTCTATAGACCAATTTTACAGTCAGTTGATCCACATATTGTTCTGTAACGGTTTTAATATAACGCGCCAGTAGTCTCGACGGACTATCATTATCGCGACTTGTTGCTTTACGCATTTTAGCTTCCTCTTCAGTTTCTAAAAATGGAATAGTTTCACTAAAAACCCTGATTTGCGTATTGTCTCTTACATTAGTTCCGCTTGACAGACTGTTTCCAATCATATCATTGTTTAGCATTGCAACGATATTCCAATTAGCTGCTTTTGCTGTTTCTGCAAGATGACGCGCACCTATAAGTCCCTGCTCTTCACCAACTACGGCAACAAAAATAATAGTAGCAGGAAAGGCTCTTTTGCTCATTACTTTAGCCAGTTCCATTACTGCAGCAACTCCTGAAGCATCGTCATTTGCACCAGGAGCATCAGATTTTACATTCATAACGTCAGAAACCCTTGAGTCAAGATGTCCGCTTATAATCAGAACACGATTATCATTTGGGTCGGTTCCTTTTAGAGTAGCCATTACATTTCCAAGCTGACTGTCTTTATTGATACGCTTTCCATCTGCTTTTACAGTAAAATAATCAATCGCGGCAGTTAATCTTCCGTTAGACTCCAAAGCATATTTATCAAACTCAGATTTTACCCATTGCTGTGCAGCGCCAATTCCCCTGGTTTTGCTTTTAGTATCACTTAAGGTATGTCTTGTTCCAAAGGAAACGAGTTTTCGAACAGTAGCTTCCAGGTTTTCGGCTTTGATTTCAGTAATCATTTTTTTTATTTCCGGATCCTCAACCACTTGAGAAATGGCAATCTGATTAAAAAACAGAAAGGCAAAAACAGTATAAAAAACAGTTTTTTTCATTGATTTGGTATTAATTTTAGATGCTCAAATTTAATTAAAAAATAAAGAAACCCGGAAAAAGATATTTCCGAACATTTTATCCAAAACATTTTTCGTTGTACCATTTTCAAACTTCGTACATTTGCACTTTAAAAACTCAGCTACATTTTAGCTTAGAATCTCAAGAATATGATTGAAATAGGAAAATACAATACCCTTACTATATTACGTGATACCAAAGTTGGTTTATTTTTAGGTAATCCTGAAGAAGATCCGGAAGGAATTCACGATATTTTATTACCCAATAAATACGTTCCGAACGAATTTGAAATAGGCGAAGAATTAATTGTCTTTGTTTATTTAGACCACGAGCAACGTCCGGTTTCTACTACACTTGAACCTTATATCTTATTAAATGAATTTGCTCTTTTAAGAGTAAATTACACCAATCAGGTTGGTGCATTTATGGATTGGGGAATGGAAAAAGACATCCTTGTTCCTTTTAAAGAACAAGCCCGTCCAATGGAAAAAGGAAAACGTTACTTAGTTTACCTTTACATGGACGAAAAAACCAATCGTTTGGTAGCTTCAAGTAAATTGAACCAATTTTTAAGCAATGAAAACCTAACGGTTGAAAAAGGTGAAGAAGTTGATTTGATCGTTTCACATATTACTGAATTAGGAATTAATGTGATCATCAATGAACAGCACAAAGGTTTATTGTATAAAGATGAAGTTTATGATGACGCGATCAGAACGGGCGACAGAATGATTGGATTCATTAAAAATATCCGCCCTGATAATAAAATAGATGTTGCGCTGCAAGTGCAAGGTTATCAAAGTATTGAGCCAAATGCAGAAAAAATATTAGATGAATTAAGGGCCAATCGTGGTTTTTTACGTCTCAATGATGCTTCACATCCGGAAGATATCAAGACTGTATTAAAAATGAGTAAAAAGACTTTCAAAAAAGCAATTGGAGCTCTTTATAAAGACAAATTAATCGAAATAAAAGAAGACGGGATTTATCTTGTAAAAGAATAGTTTCTTTAAAATTCCAAATTCCAGTATCTGCGTTTCAGATTGGAATTTGGAATTTAATT
>NZ_MUGR01000047.1:0-12653 GCF_002217195.1 Flavobacterium aquidurense
TTAATTTTTAAACAGGCTCTTAGATTCTAAAAATTCCGCCTACAGCAATAATTCTCTGGAAAAAGAAAAAGTCTTGTGAAGCTTTATCTTCACTGCTTTGGGTAGTTCTAATATCCTGCATGTTGATGTAACCGCCTTTTAGCTCACCTTGTAAGTAAAAATACTTGAAGAAAGTAAAGTTGATCCCTGCTTTTGCAGATAAACCATATCCGGAAACATGAAAATCATCATGACGTTCTTTTCCTAAAAGAGTCGTATTGGTCTTAGGAAATAAAAGTCCTGCACCCAAACCCTCAGTTAAATTAATTTGAACCTTATCAGTATTAGTGATACCAAACAATTTAGAAATATCGTCATGTCTGGAAACCTCCGTATTAATATAGTTTAGACCGTCAGTATGTTCATACATTAAAAAAGCAGGAGGATTTCCCTGAACACTACCTTTATCAATACCACCTTCCTGAGCACCATATAGAGACATATCTACAGGTCTGTTAATGTAATCTCCGTTGTAAAAAGACCCAGCCTGATCTGCAGGTAAGTTTATGTTTCCTGTAACATTTGCGATCTGATTCTGAGTCATCACATACTTCATGTGGTCCCAACCAACCGAAACACTGTAGTGATCGCTAAAGAAATACCCCATTCTAAAGTTAGTTTGTGGGATCGTCATGTTAGCAGGATTCACGTAATCAAGATGCCATCCTTTTGGCTTATCATGAGCCTTCATATCATTAACTGTAAAGTTGTAATCTTTACCTCTAAAATTGACATCAGATTTAGTATAGCTATCTCTGTTACCTCCCCAGGAAACAAAGAATTTTCCTTTATTGTGAGCGGTGTATCTTTCTACTGCGATTTCTTCCTGAGCAAAAGTGTTTAAAGAAACACACATCAGAAAGAAAAATAAAATTTTTGTTTTCAATGAACTAGTATTAAAAAATTAAAATGAATTAACTGTTTTTCTGATAGCAACTAATTTGGTCATTAAACCTTCAAAATAGTCTAAATGAAGCATGTTAGCACCATCACTTTTTGCATTAGCAGGGTCAAAATGAGTTTCGATAAAAATACCGTCAACCCCAACAGCAATACCCGCTTTGGCAACAGTTTCAATCATATCAGGTCTTCCGCCTGTAACACCTGCAGTCTGGTTAGGTTGTTGTAACGAGTGTGTTACATCAAGAACTGTAGTTGCGTATTGTTGCATTGTAGGGATTCCTCTGAAATCAACAATCATGTCCTGGTAGCCAAACATAGTACCACGATCCGTAACCATTACGTTTTCGTTATGGCAATCTAGTACTTTTTGAACCGCATGTTTCATGCTTTCAGGGCTCATAAATTGTCCTTTTTTCAAATTCACTACTTTTCCGGTATTTGCCGCTGCCACAACAAGGTCAGTCTGGCGAACAAGGAATGCAGGAATTTGTAAAACGTCAACGTATTGCGCCGCCATATCAGCATCTTCATTAGTATGAATGTCTGTTACAGTTGGAACGTGGAAAGTTTCAGAAACTTTTCTTAAAATTTTTAATGCTTTTTCGTCACCAATTCCGGAGAAACTATCAATTCGGGAACGGTTTGCTTTTTTAAATGATCCTTTAAACACATAAGGAATCTGAAGTTTGTCGGTAATACCAACTAATTTTTCAGCAATTCTTAGAGCCATTTCTTCGCCTTCTATAGCGCAAGGTCCCGCCAATAAAAAGAAGTTTCCGCTTTCAGTATGCTTAATTTGTGGAATATGTTGTATGTTCATAATATGATTTTTTGACAGTGCAAAGGTAGTTATGATTTATGAATACGAGATGAAGATTTATGATTATTTTAAGAATCCCGATAGTTATCGGGACTGCCCTCTGCTTTAATATTTTCACTTATAAAAAAAAGCAATATTAAAACATTACAATAAACTCCTAAATGATAATTATCATAATTTGATGAAAAGCAATGAGTGTCTGAATTGCTTATTACAAATAAATTATTCCGTTACTTTTCTACAGCTAGAGAATTGTTGTTTTTTCCGGATCTAAAATAATAGACACCAAATAAAATCTGAACGGTAAAAAATAAAATATTGATAAAAGTATTAATATAAATAACCATTTGAATCTGTGATAAGAAACTTTCCGGATTGTGTAAATTCATTTCAACGAATTGATAGATATTCAATTTTGCAGCCAAAGTAGCGGGAATTGTCAATGATAGATGAATTAAAAATTTCTTTACATCCAGTTTTATATTGTTTACCGAAAGTTTGTAATAATAAAAGCTAACAACGCCAAGAATTACAAACTTAATCAGGTTTGCCATAATCCTTACCGGGATAATAGTAGTGTTCCAGCCAGGAATTATTGAAGATAAGGTATCTGAATTGTAGCCGAAGATATAATAAGGGAATACGATTATAGTTAAAATGGAGAAAATCGTAAAAGCTGTTTTAGTGTTAATCATAATCTATCCCCAAAAAAAATCTTAAATTATACCTTAAGGTTAAATTCTGTTTCTAAAATAGTATTTAATTGATTGTCTTCAAAAGGAATAATTTCTGTAACCCCATTTGTTACTGATTTTACGGCATTTTTAAGTAATATTTTTTTACCTAGCGGATTTTGTAAAACAACAATTAATTTTTGAGTAAAAGAAGAATCCGGGTGTGAGTAATTATAATGATTTGCAGGTTTAAAATCGATCCACCTTTGAGCAGTTAAATCAAACGAATATAAGTTAGACCATTCTTTTTCGATAAGTATTTGCAGTAAATATTCATCTTCTTCCGTTTTAACCAAAGTAAAGGTATCAAAACCCTGCTGAATTTCAGTTCCAATTTCACTCAGTTTCAAAGGCTCTCTAATGCTGTTGCCTCCAAATCCCAAATCAATCAGATATTCTTCATTTTCTATTGTAGCAATTATAGCCAGATGTGTTTTAGCATTCTGGCCAGGATTAACAAGTGGACGCACTGCAATATAATAATGCGGAATGCCAATTTCCTGAAGCATTAACGAAAATATTCCATTAATTTGATAGCAATATCCACCACGATTTTTATCCACAATTTGGGTTACAATATCATCACCAATAAGTGATATCATTTTTCCGGCCTGAACATCAATATTTTCAAAAGGCACACTAAATATCTGGCTTTGCATCAATTTTTTTATACCGTCTAAGTTCAATTTAATTTCTTCCGTAAAATTGATTCTCTTTAGATATTGCTGTAAATCGAAACATGAAGCTTCAATTTTATGTTTTTTTGATTGTTTCATTTATTAAATTTTATGCATTTCTGTGCGAAATTTAAGAGTACGAAGCAAGTGGCTAAAATGCTATTTGTAAAGCTACAAATTCGCAGAGTTTGAATTCAATTTTTTTCTTCTTTTGAAGGAACTTTATGATCAATAGGATATTTTTAGCCTATAAAAAAAATGATTTATTTGCATTAAATATTACTCTTTCTTCAGACTCAATCCCATCGGAACCATCAAAATACCTTTCTCGTAAATGTTCAAATAGAGTTTTAATGGCTTTTTCTGGCCTTCCCATTTAAGTTCGTAAACATTCAGGAAACCGGCTCCCATATCGCTTCTTTTGGTTGGGAAAGGACAACAGGTTTCTAAACGGGTATATGTAATTTTTTCTCCGTTTGGTCCCGCTAAAGCATTCAAAAAACGAGTTTCGTTTAAGGCTTCGTTTCTAGTATTCTGATAAAAGATATTCACGGGATAATCAGGATCAAATCCGTATTTTTTGTCGCTGCTAAAAAGAGTAATTAAAAATGTATTGTCTTTCTTTAAAACTAAATCAGGTGCATTGTTATCTACGTTTTTCAAAGTAGATCTTGTACTTACACAAGAAGTTGCAGTAACTAATAAAATGATAAAAAGAGCTATTTTCTTCATGGTTTTAAATATTGGTCATACAAATGTAATACGTTTTTTGTCACAGAGTATAATGATTAAAAGATTTAAAAAAATCAGTATAAATCAGTTCTATTCGTATTATCTGTGGGCTAATTCATTTTTTTTTGTGAATTCAGTTTTAAGATACCCACTACAATCAGATATTGTGCCACAAGATAAGTTAACATAATAAAAAACGAACTTCTTTCGATTGGTGCATGAAATTTATTGAATGCCAGGATACTATCTGAAGCTACAAACACGGCAGCACCCAGAAAAATGTATAATGCTGCAGGTTTTTTCCAAATCAAATAACCATTAAAAGCAAACAAAAGCATGGTAGAAATTACGGCCGCATATATAATTACAGGTATTTTTAACTCACCTAAATTAGGCATCAAAACAGTAACCATCCCGATCAGGTAGAAAGCAATTAGAAGACTTCCAATTCCAAACAAAATTTTGTTGATCTGAATTTCTCCCATAATTTGTTTGTTAAACAGTACACAATAAGAAATGTGTGCAATCAAAAAAGCAACCAGTCCCAGTATAAAATAGATCTCGGCAATATCAGCAAAAAGCAAGACGACATCTCCAATCCAGGAAAAGAGCAAAGCCGTTAAAAGGATATTTTTGGAAGGGAATTTTCGATAAAAATAAACTCCAAATCCTAATAAAGGGATCAGGGCAGGTTTTAGAAAAAGGTCTAGATTTTCATGTCCTGTTAGCAAAAAAATGAGGTACAGGATGCTAAAGGCAATATAGATTTTAAAAAAAGTGGTATTTCTCATAAGCAGTTTATGAATTTATAATTTGGTTTTGGTTGGTTTTAAAATCGATTGTTACAAAGTAAATCGAAATTAAAAACGAGATACTCAAATAACTCAAAATAATATAATTACTACCGGAAAAAACATGATTTAAGCCAAACCAATCCCCATAATAGGCAATGATTACAATTGCAATTATGAAGCGCAGGCCTTCCCAAAAAATCGCGAATCTGCTTTTGTCCATTAATTCCGTATAACTATAAATCGTCACCAGAATAAATAAACCATAGATAAAGATATTTGGCAGACCTATTTTGGCAATATTATCAAATAAGTAAGTCACAAACAACAATGTAACTAAAACCTGTACAATAGACCAGTAAACTAATTTTTTTGAATTCAGTGTTCCATATTTCTCAAAATCAAAAACGTTGTCAATTTTATTTACAGGATATTTTTCGTCAAAATTTTCAGGACGCCAGCCTGTTGGTTTGAACCAAATAGTGAATTTGTCCTTCCAGTTGTCAGTTCTCCAGGCATCTTTAATTAATAAGGTCAAATGCTGAAAATTAATTCGGATAGGATTCCAGGTACTTGCCGGTCTGGTAATACCAAAAACAGGAGGAACATCCTCTAATTCTGCTTGAAAAGTGCCAAATAGCTTGTCCCAGAAAATAAAAATCTGCGAATGATTTTTATCTAAATATTCCGGATTGATCGCATGATGCACACGATGGTGTGACGGAGTAACCAAAATATATTCAAGGAAACCCATTTTTTTGATGTGTTTGGTATGGTACCAAAACTGTAAAAATAAATGTAATGGCAGTGTAATTGCAATTACGGTAGCAGGAACGCCCAGCAATGCAGCAGGAATCAATAAAAACGTAAATAAATTGGCTAAACTTGCAATAGGCTGACGCAAGGCACAGGCCAGATTAAATTCTTCGCTGCTATGATGAATCGCATGTTTATTCCAAAATAGATTAATCTGATGTGCCCATCGATGGCTCCAATATCCATAAAAATCAATGACAAAAAAAGCAATGCAATAGGAGAGAACGTTAGCTTCTAAATGATAAAGGGCAATTTTAGAAACCATCCATTCATAAGAAATAAAAGTGAGGCTTAATCCCAAAACATCTTTTACAGAATTGGTTATTCCGGAACTTATACTCGATACGCTGTCGATCAAAGGAGCCGTGTCGTCCTTTTTGTAAATGCCGTATATTTTTTCGATTATAATTAATACTAAAAAAATAGGCGTAGCGATAATCAATATTTTTCCATATTCCTCCATAAAAAAACATTCTATTTTATTCAAATATAGAATAAAATAGAATGTTTTTTAAATAATTTTCAATTATACAGTTTAGAAATAAATCCTGGTGAATCATGATTTTTTAAAGCAGCTAAAAAAGTGCCTGTTAATATTGCGAAGAATACTTTAGAGCATAGTTCTTTTTATCCTTTTGATTTTTATTTTCAAACCGTATATATTCTTTCATTCTTTTAAAAAAAACGTATTTAATGGCTAAAACAATCTCATTTTTAGCGTTTACAACACCGTATTTATTGTTTTTCTTTACGATAAATTCTGAAGTAGAATAAATGTCTTCGATAGCGTCAAATTCACATGAAACTACGATTTCATTTTTGCTGCTGATAACACCAAACTTATTTTTATTTTTGAAAACCTGAAAATTACTTTTAGAAAACGAGGCAAAGACTTGTCCTTTTTTTACAAATTCATCAACCGGAATTTCGATTTCGGAGTAGGTATCATCAGCAAGTGTGATGAGGTATTTTTCACCATTTTTAGTAGCGAAAATTTTATTTTGAAAAATAGTATAAAACTCATAATCCTCGCTAATAATTCTATTTCCTTTTTCAGAATATAAACCATTTTTATTTTCTGAATTGGTTACGATATAATAATTCGAAAAAGTTTGGACATCTTGATAGCGAAGCGGAATTATTTCTTTCTCTGAAAAAGGATCTATAATGCCTTCAAGGTTTCCTTTTTTTGCAGAAAACTGATTTTGAAACAGATCATCCTTTTCATAATTTACCGGATAAATGGCATCATAAACAAATGGTTTTAAGACAGAATCTTTTTTAGTAATCAGGCCATACTTCAGTTTGTCGATTGCGATATAAGCTGATTCGCCTGTCATGATATCATCATATTTGCATTCGATTTCATATTCTCCTTTAGAATTGATTACACCTTTTTTATTGGTAATCGTATTCAGAATAAGGTAAGAATCAGCGTCGATGACTTTTTTAAATCGATGATTTTTAACGGACTCTAAAATGGTTTTGCCTTTATTATCGATTATAATAGTAGCATTGTTCTGAAGTGTTACAATCGTTCTGTTCGCTGTAAAATAATCAATATCTTTTGCGTTGTAATTTGTTAATTGCTTTCCTGAGAAATCAAATAGGTCAACAATGTTATTGCTTTGCGCATAAATAATGTCACCATGGTCCATTATAAAATCGTACTTTAAAGGCAGAATTATTTTGTTTAAAGTATCTATAACGCCATTTTTTGTGTTTTTAGAAACCCTGATAAGGCCTTTGTCAAGATAAAAAATATCGTCGTATTCTAATGGAATTCTGATATTTCCTTTGATATCAATATAACCGCGCTTGAATTTTTTATTGATTGTAGTTCCAACTTCATAGAAATTTTTAAGTTCCTCCTTATTGTAAATATATTCGTAAGTTGGTTTGATAACTACATTTGCAAGAGTGTCGATCAAACCCATTTTTCCTTTAAAAGTCCTGAATACGGCATAATTGTTTTCGAAAGCATATACATATTCATAACCAGATGTTTTGTTTTTTACCAATTGCTCACGCAGATTATCAAATTTTTTCTGGCTTAGGGCAATCAAAGGGAATAAAAACACAAGAAATTTAAAGGATTTCATGACTTTAATTTTGGTAAATTATTAGGTTAAAAAACAGATGAGTTGGGCTAAAATAAAAAAGCATTCTAATTTATTCAAATATAGAATAAAATAGAATGCTTCTTTCGTAGATTATTTTGCAATTAAACAATTTCGGCGCTTAGTCCAGCTTCCAAAAGTTGTGTACATTGAGGTTTTAACTTATCCATTGGCCCCGTTTTTACGGTGCATTTTCCGTTGTAATGTACAATTAAGGAACATTGTTCTGCCTGTTCAGGCGTGTGACTGCAAACACGCATTAAAGTGTCAATTACGTGATCGAAAGTGTTTACATCGTCGTTATAAACTATGATTTCGTTGTTGAAACTTGTCGCTTCCTTTTCACGGACTCTTTCTCTTACTTTTTCTTTAGTACTCATGTTTTTAGGTTTTTGTACTGTTGTAATTACTAATTTATTTTGCAGGAGATTTACAATTGAGCAGCTTTTAAAAAGCTAAATCAGGGTAAATCAGTTTAATCTTTGAGGTTCTTAAATTCAGATAATTAACTATCTAATTTACGTATTTTAATGAAACCCAGTTGTTTCTTTCAAACTTTTTAACATATGTTAATCCTTTTTCTGCGCAGGAAGCATCAATAAACGGAATGTCTTCTTCATAAAAACCGCTAAACAATATGATACCGTCTTTATTTAAAGAATCAACATAATGCTGCATATCATTTAATAAAATGTTACGGTTGATGTTAGCAATAATCAAATCGTATTTTTTACCGGCTAATAAAGCGGCATCGCCTTCGTAAACGGTAATGTGTTTGCAATTATTGCGTTCTGCATTTTCGATCGAATTCAAATAACACCAGTTGTCAATGTCGATAGCATCAATGGGTTCAGCGCCTTTCATTTCGGCAAGGATAGCTAAGATCGCAGTTCCGCAACCCATATCTAAAGTTTTCAGGCCTTTAACATCCATTTCAAGCAAATGCTGAATCATCATGTGAGTCGTTTCGTGATGACCGGTACCAAAACTCATTTTTGGCTCAATTACGATATCAAATTCGGCATCAGTTTTTTCATGAAATGGAGCACGAACATGACATTTTCCGTCTACATCAATTGCCTCAAAATTCTTTTCCCATTCTTCATTCCAGTTTACCTGATCGATTTCTTCAATCGTGTATTCGATTTTAAATTCTTCTGATTCTAAAATATAAATGTCATCCAGGATATTCTCATCCCATAAATCCTTTTTTACAAAAGCAGAAATTCCGTTTTCTGTTTCTGTAAAAGTCTCAAACGCTTTTTCTCCTAATTCAGCAATTAAAATTTCTGAACCCGGTTCTTTTGGTTCAACTGTAAAATGGTATCCTAAATATATATTTGACATAAAAAAAATTTTTGCAAAGGTAAGAATCCAAAGTAGAAGTTGTTCATAAATAAATCATATTCTAATAATTATTAGTGTTAATTTTGATTGAAATTTGTAAGTATTTTGGGGTTATGAAGAATATCGTTTTTATTTTGCTCTTTGTGGTACTTAACGGGGCAACTTGTGAGAAGGAACATGAAGTAGTCAGATCGTTTTGTTATTGGAAAACCGGTATGTATTTCCAGAAAGAAGAGGATTCCTTACTAAAGGAGTTGAAAGTGCAGCACATGTACATCCGCTTTTTTGACGTCGACTGGAATCCCTATGCCAAAGAGCCTTTGCCGGTAGCAACAATTAACGAAGTTAGATTGGGTGAAAGTAATCCTGAAATCACTCCGAGTATTTTTATTACCAATGAAGTGGTCTTGCAGTCTGATAAAAAACAATTGGACAGTCTTGCGGTGAGAATTGCGCAACGCGTTCAGAAAGTTGGTGTGAAAATGAATGAAATCAAAGCAGAAAAGAATGCCGAGGCCATTGTATATCCCAAAGATTATTACAAAAATGAAAATTATAAACGCCTGAATTATGATTCTGTAAAATCGATTGAACTGGCCAAACTAAAAGTTGATTTTAAAGAAGTGCTGATCGATTGCGATTGGACAGAAAAATCCAAGGACAATTATTTTTATTTATTGCAACAAATCAAAAAAGGATTTCCAACAGCACAAGTTTCGGCTACAATCAGGCTTTGGCAGTATAAATATGCATCAAAAGCAGGAATTCCCCCGGTTGATAAAGGATTGTTGATGTGTTATAATTTGACAAAACCAGAAGATTTTACTACTAAAAATTCAATAGGAACCAGCGAAGAACTGGCACAATACATCACACATGACAAGTACAAACTAAAGTTAGACATTGCACTGCCTTTATACAGCTGGGCGGTTGTTTTTAGAGGCAATCAGTTCAAAGGAATTTTATCAGATTATGATCAGGTACGGACAGACACCATTAAATTCAGGAAATTATCTGATAGTAAATATGTTTTGCAGGACGATATTTTGGTAGGGCAGACGTATTTGCGAAATGGAGATGAAATCAGGATCGAGAAGATTTCAAACGAAGAACTTGATAAAATGATTTCGATTGTAAAAAGTAAAATAAAGATTGACAGTCAAACGAGAGTGACCTTTTTCTCTTTTGATAAAAAATACATCAACGATTATGGAACCCAGAATATATCCGGCTATTATGCGCGTTTTTAGTAGTTTACTTTTAGTTTTAAGCTTTCAGGTTTCCTTCGCCTGTGGCTGGAGTGTTTCGCCTGAAACCAGCAGACTGGCTTTGTTTAAAGCACAGCGGGAAGGTTTTTTTAAACTGACACCGTTTTATTATTCAGCAGATTATTACTATGCGACAAATACTTTTTCAACTGTCGATCAGGAATTGAATTGTTTAGAGTGGAAGAAAAAATTAGGGAATCTGATAGACACAAAAGATGTTCATACGATTTTGTATGAAACAGATGGAGAACAATTTGAAACTGCTTATGAAACCAAGTCATTGAAAAAAGTATTTGATAAAAATACTTTTATAGAAGCTTTATTATTGCCAAAAAATAAAGTGTTCTTAAATTATATGCTGTTTGCCAAAAAGCTGGAATACAATAGCAATACGGATGTGAGATGGGAATCCTGGAACCAAATTGGTTACAACAGCAAAGATCATAAACTGGCTGATGTCAATGATTTCGAAAAGAAAATAAAAATGGCAAAAGATGCTTTTCTGAAACAGCGTTATGCTTTTTTGATATTGAGATACAGTTTTTATGCCCAGGATAAAAATGAAGTAATCCGTTTGTACGATACTTATCTTTCCTCAAATAAAAAGACCATTTTAGAGCCGTGGGCTTTGTATTATAAAGCTTTGTGCACTGATAATCTTCCTTTACAAAATTATTTACTGAGTAAAGTTTTTGCTTCTTGTGAAGAAAAAACCTTTGCCGTCTTGCAGCATTATAACTGGAAATTAACTCAGGAAACTTTGGCTCTGGCACAAAATGACGAAGAAAGAAGTGTAATTCTTTCTATCGAAAGTCTTCGTAATCCTGCGCCGGATTTAAAAACAATTGAAGAAGTATACAGACTAAGTCCCAATAGTATCAATTTGAGTTTTTTGATAGGAAGAGAAGTCAACAAACTCGAAGACTGGATTTTTACACCGCAATATACCAATGACGGAAGTCCTTCAGTTACATTTGCCGGTACAGATTGGTACGGAGATTATGCCAAAGCCAGAGAAGAAAACCTCAATAAAGACATTTTGCACTTAAGAGCATTAGAATATTTTTTGATTTCGATCAGGGAACAGACTGCAGGTGAGCAAAAAGACTATATTACGGCAGCAATCGCACAGCTTTGTTTTATGGATGATGATATTGTCTTAGGGAAAAAATATACGGATATGATTTCTGACAAAGCCAACGCATCGATACAAATGCAGAAAAATATTCAGCTGGCTTTAGTATCATTAAAGCAAGATAACCTGAAAAGAGAAGAGGTTCAAAACCAACTTTTTAAATATTTTGATTCTGTCGAAAATTTGGTCGAAACGGATAATGGATTGTTTAAAAACCTATACAGTTTATATCGAATTGCCAGTGGAGAATTTTCGAAACAAGGTGATCGTGCTGTAGCAGGCTTATTAATGATGAAATCAGATATTAAAAGCGAAGGAGTGTACTCTTCTTATGACAGCAGGTATTTTTACAGTTATATAGGCTATTTTGACAGAACGGCAACCACAGAAGATATGGATCGTTTGATGGCTTTACAACAGAAAAAAGATAAAACACCTTTTGAGAAATATATTTGTTCCGGAACAATAGCGCCAGATATCAATTATTACAAAGACCTTAAAGGAACAATTGCTTTTAGAAACAATAATTTAGAATTGGCTTATGAAACCTTTGCAAGTATGCCTAAAGATTTTTGGGAGAAGACTTATGCATTTAAAGATTATCTGAATGAAAATCCGTTTACGCCAAAAATCCTTCAAACGGATAAAGAACGAAAATTTGATTACCGTTTTAATAAAACAGAATTTATTGCCAAATTGATTCAGCTGAAAAAACAAAACACAGCTTCGTCCAATTTGCAATTGGCACACGCTTATTTTAATGTTTCGTATTTAGGAAATTCCTGGATGATGTCAGCTTACGACTGGACATCTGGAGAGTCCTATATTGATTATGTATATGGAGACAACTCAGAGAAGGAGAAAACGTATCAAAAAGGAAATTATTACGGATTGGCCATGGCGAAATTATATTATGAAAAAGCGCTGAAATTGTCTAAAAACAATAACGAAAAAGCAATGGCCAGTTTAATGATTTTTGAATGTAGTTATTACGGTCATTATGCCAATATGGTTTCAGCTGAAGAAGAGGCAAAAAATCCGTTTAAAGCAGGCAAGGAGTTGGTTAATTTTTATTCGATTTACAAAACAACGGCAACATTCAAAAAGTACAATTGTCCTTTATTGCATTCATTTATCAACTAATATTTTTTACCATATAAGGGTATAAGAAAATTTAAGTCTGGCTTTGAGTAAAGACAAAGAAGCATAAAAAAAGCGTTCGCACAGCGAACGCTTTTTTTATAGTAAAAATCTAAAAATCTAAAAATCTA
>NZ_MUGR01000048.1:0-40293 GCF_002217195.1 Flavobacterium aquidurense
GTATTTTCTTAAGTAAGAAAGTACAGCTTGTTTTTTAATTTTTCATATCAGAGTTCTAAAATTATTTAAATTTTAATCCAATAATCTAGTAAAAATTACCGTAAAATCAAATTGTTATTCTACTAAATTAATAACAATTTCTTAAACTAATGTTTATTACTGTGTTGATAAATAATATTTTATCGTCGCTTTTTATGAAAAATCATAACTAATTAATATTTATATTTGAGAATGAAATCAGGTTTGTTAATTTAAAAATATATGCAATGGATAAAGCTATAAAACTAAAGGTTCGTAAGGAGTTGGATAGTCAACAACAGTTGAATATAATTAAATTAAAGGGGAGTTTAATCTCAAAAGGTTATACCGAAATTATCCACATTCTGGATCAGGATGATGAGTTTCATATTAATTCATTTGCAACTCCGTCTGAAACCAATAATGAAGTTCAGGAATTCATTAAAGCCTTTATCTGCAAAGAAAATTTGGCGGATACTATCACAATTTTCAGATAGTATTTTGCACAATCATATGGCCAATTTAGAATAAAAGAATGTTGTAAACCCTACTATCGTAAATAACTTTTTAGAACATTCTGGATCGACACGAAAACCTGTGAAACGAGAAAAATTAAGAATAACCAGTCGTTAGCCTAAAAAAGAAAAATCCTCCTTTAGAATACTGTCATGAAAGGCTTCAACCTTGGGAAACGAATCGTGATATATATTATGCTCTAACGGTTAAAACTGTTGGCTATGTTTATAATATTGTATGCTAAGAGTTATGCAGGAACCCACAAGGCCAGAATTAAATATTTCAGATTTTTACATTTTCACCAGGTTCCATTTCACCAGATTCTGACATTAAACTAACTTTTAGTTATGCAGAAGCAGATTAATTAGCAGAGACAGTTTCGTTTTTATTTCTTAATTTATTACGATAAATATAAATTGTATTTGGCACGACCTCTTTTTTATAAGATAGTGCTATCTTTGCACCAGATTTTGGTCTATTTTTTAGTATTTTGAGAAAATAGTTAAAAGGGAATCAGGTGCAAATCCTGAACAGACCCGCTACTGTAAGTTCTATACAAGTCTTTAAACGTTACTAATACCATTGTTCGCGCCGCGGATGAGAAGGTTGTTTGAAGATGGAACAAGTCAGGAGACCTGCCACAATCACATAGTTTACGACTTTCGTGGAATAAAGTTGAACAACAAGAACTGACCTGCTATTTATAACAGGATTCTCTCTTATTGCTTATGATTATTACATCCCGAAGTTTATTTAATTAAATCAGTGATGTGTAATACAAAAAAACTACTCTTTTTCATTTTTATATTGTTTACCCCAATTTTGCTTTATTCGCAAACATCTAATGATAGTTTACGGGTTTTAAAAGAAGTAATACTAAAAGGAAAACCCTATCAGGAAGTAATTCCGGTGCAATCCCTTTCAGGAAAATTGCTCGAAAATTTAGCAAGCCACAATGTTGCAGATGCCCTTCGGTATTTTGCAGGAACACAAATTAAGGATTATGGCGGTTTGGGCGGTCTTAAAACGGTTGATGTGCGTAATATGGGTACACATCACGTTGGTGTTTTTTATGACGGTATACAATTAGGGAATGCACAGAACGGAGTAACAGATTTAGGGAAATACTCTTTAGATGATATGGAATCCCTGACGATGTACAATGGCCAGAAAAGCGAAATCTTTCAGTCGGCTAAAGATTTTGCTGCAGCTTCGACGATTTATCTGAGAACAAAACGCCCTGTTTTTACTGGTACAAAAAAGACAAATCTGCTAGTACGATACAAAACAATGTCCATCAATTATATTGATCCTTCTTTTAGATGGGAACAAAAATTGAGCGATAAACTCAGTCTGAGTGTGAGTTCTGAATACATTAAATCTAACGGGGAATACAAATACAGATATAAAAGAAACAATCTTGACGGAACTGTAGCCTATGATACCACTGCCACCAGACACAATAGTGACATAGAAGCATTCCGATTTGAATCCGGACTTTACGGAAAAATAAATAAGGGTTCCTGGGATGCCAAAGTGTATTATTATGATTCAGACAGAGGAGCACCAGGCGCAATTGTCGAGAATAAGTTTTCTGATGGCTTTAGGCAGTACGATAAGAATTTTTTTGCACAAGGAACTTTAGTCAAAGATTTTACAGAAAAATATAAATTTCAGGCAAAAGCTAAATATGCTTATGATTATACCCATTATGTTGCCAGAGACACCACTAATATTTTAGGTGAAACGGTAACCGAAGGAGCACAATCAGACGACAGTTATTACCAGCAGGAATATTATTTTTCGGCAGTAAATATGTACAGTATATTACCCACGTGGGATGTTTCGTTGTCTACAGATTTTCAGTACAACAGATTAAACGCTACCAGAAGAGGAATCCAGACCTTGTTTTCGTATCCACAGCGTTATACGGGATTGTTTTCTCTCGCCAGTTCTTACAGATTGGGAGGATTTAAAGTTTTGGGTAATGTGGTAGGTACTTATGTTCAGGAAGAAGTGAGATTCAATGCAAAAGCTCCGGACAAACAAGAGTTTACTCCCGCATTATTTATTGGTTATACACCATTTAAAGAATATGATTTTACGGTAAGGGCATTTGCCAAACGTATTTTCAGGATGCCCACTTTTAATGACTTGTATTATACTATGGTTGGTTCCAGTACTTTAAGACCGGAATACATGAATCAGTATGATGTTGGTTTTACCTATAATTTGCCAGTAGAAAAAGGTTTTTTCGATAAACTTTCTTTTCAGATTGATGGTTATTATACCAATACCAAAGATAAAATCGTCGCTGCACCAACCGGAAATTTATTCCGCTGGATGATGACCAATATAGGACAGGTAAAAGGACAAGGAATAGAATCTGTAGTCAATATGGGAATGCATTTTGGCAAAGTAAATGTAGCGACAAATCTCACCTACACATATTCTCAAAGCAGAGATTACACAAAATTTGCAGGTTTAGAACTCTCTTCTTATGGAGATCAGATACCCTACACGCCATGGCATAGCGGATCCGGAATAGTAAATGCCGATTATAAAACATGGAACTTTAATTATAGTTTTATATATGTTGGGAAACGATACAATGGCAATGTCAACAACATAAAAGTCAATGAAGTTCAGCCTTGGTATACGCATGACTTAGCGATACAAAAATCTTTTGTATTTCAGCAGTATAAAATGAAAGGATCAGTAGAATTAAACAATGTACTCCATCAGCAGTATGAGGTAATTTACAATTATCCAATGCTGGGCCGTACCTTAAAATTTATAATCAGTATTGAGCTATGAAAAAGAGAACAGCAAAATTAGTCCTTAGTTTATTTGTAGTCCTTGCTTTTGCTTCCTGCCGTGAAGAAGAAACCGTTTTCCCTTCATCGGATAAAAGTGTTGCCGCTCCCAGAAGTGACGGAAAAATAGAAGGTTTTTATCTTCTTAACGAGGGAAATATGGGAATGAACCGTGCCAGTATTGATGTATTCAATTACAGAACGGGAAATTATACCACAGATATTTATTCAGAACGTAATCCTACAGTTGTCAAAGAACTGGGAGATGTAGGCAACGATATCAAAATATACGGGAATAAAGTCTATGCAGTGATCAACTGCTCGAACAAAGTTGAGGTCATAGATAAATGGACGGCAAAACGCATCAAGAAAATAGACATTCCCAATTGCAGGTATGTAGCCTTTTATAAAGACAAAGCTTATGTCAGCTCTTATGCAGGTCCGGTGGCCATAGATCCCAATGCCGAGATAGGTTTTGTTGCTGAAATTGATACCGCATCATTAGAAATAAAGCGAAAAGTAACAGTAGGGTATCAGCCTGAACAAATGGTAATACGCAATGGGAAATTGTATGTGGCAAATTCAGGAGGTTATCGGGTTCCTAACTACGACAGAACAGTTTCGGTTATCGATCTGGAAACCTTTACCGAAACTAAAAAAATAGATGTTGGCATCAATCTCTACGGAATGCAAATAGATGCCCGCGGAGATATTTACGTAAGTTCCAGAGGAGACTATTACAATACACCATCCAATCTTTTTGTGATAGACAGTCAAACCGATGAGAAAAAGATGCAGCTTGATATTCCGGTTTCGGGAATGTGTCTGGTCGATGATTTGCTCTATTTTTATAGTGTTTCCTGGAGTTATCTCACAAATAGTAATAAAGTTACGTACGGAATATTAGATACCAAAACCAAAAAAGTCATTAGTGATAAAGTCATTACTGACGGAACAGATAAGAAAATAATGATTCCGTATGGAATACAGGTCAATCCGGAAACAAAAGAAATATACATCACCGATGCACAGAATTATGTCGTAACAGGTTACATCTATTGTTTTACTCCTGACGGAAAATTAAAATGGAAAACGACAGGAGGAAACATTCCCGCACATATCGCTTTTATAACTAAAAACTAGAATCACAAAACCGCTAATTTTTTTAATTCTTTCGTATTACATGCAATAGCATTTGTAATGAATACTCAATTTTATTAAATATGAACAAAAATCATTTTAACATTTTAAAAATCACATTATCCTTAATTTTGTTGCTTGGATGCATTGCCTGCGAATCAGACAAAGAAGAGGATCCGGGAAGTATCGATCCTGCAGAGATACTTAAAGAAAACTATACAATTGACCGTTTTAAAGTGCTCAGTATTGTCCCGAAGCTTCCAGCCAATGCTCAGCTAACATGGAGTATTAATGATTCTGTAATATCACAAAATACCGAGCTGGATTTTATCAGTCCTTATCAAAAGAATTATCCTCTGACTCTAAAGCTAACAACAAATGGAGTGGTAAAAACATACACTTCTTTAATCAGCGTGACAAAAGAGTCGGCAAATTATAGCAAATACATATCAAATGTCTTCGATTTTCGTCCAGCAGTAGGTCAGTTTACTAACGGAATTCCGGAATATTTACCCGGAAATACCGAAGCAAATTTGATCAGTGCAGCAAAAAAGGCCATCGTTGGGCCAAATAGCAGTATGATATCATTAGGAGGTTTTGGTGGTTATGTCGTATTTGGCTTTGACCATACCATACCCAATATGAACGGCAGGGATTTTAAGATTTTAGGGAATGCGTTTTTTGGAAGTGAAGCCAGTGAGGAGCGTTTTGGATCTTGCGAACCCGGTATTATTTTAGTGGCTTACGACAAAAATAAAAACGGAAAACCCGATGAAGATGAATGGTACGAAATTGCAGGAAGTGAATACTTTAAAAATACAACAGTTAAGAATTACAGCATCACTTATTTTAAACCGGATCCCAACAAACAGCCGGTTGCAGGAGATGAATTTTGGCAGGCCAATATAGAATATGTTAAATGGCAGGACAATCAGGGCAATTCAGGGTATAAAACACAAAATGCATTTCACGATCAGAGCTATTATCCGTTATGGATCGCAGAGTCATCCTATACGCTGAAAGGAACAAAAATAAAAGACAATTTTTACGATCAGAGCGGTACAGGAAACTATTGGGTAGGTAAATCTTTTGATTTTGGATATGCTGATAACGCCCCAAATAATGATGAAGGTTCTAATATTGATATTTCGTGGGCTGTAGATAAAGACGGAAAGTACGTAAAACTTCCCGGGATAGATTTTGTGAAAGTGTATACCGGAATCAATCAGGAAGCTGGCTGGCTCGGAGAAGTTTCTACAGAAGTGGCAGGAGCGTATGACTTATATTTTAAATAATCGAAAAACCCCTTTACTGCATTAGCAAAGGGGTTTTTCGATTTAAAAAAGCAAGAATATTTATAATTAATTCAAGTTGCTGTTTTTTGTACCAAGGCAAATTATTGTGGAGAAAATGATTTTTTAACGCATATTGCTTCACCTGTTCGCTGTCATTCGAGTCTGCTGATTAAATCAGATTTAATTTTGATTTTAATTATAAATAAACCCGTTTACATCTGCTAAAATCTTTTAAAATTTGCGTGCAACATAACTAATCTCTTCTAAGTCTGCAGGTTCTTAGAGTACTATTAAACTAGCAACATTAATTATTTATAGTGATTTCAGGAATGACATATAATCCTCAGTGCTTTTTTCGATTCTTTCCGGAGAAGCATCATGTTCTGCACCATAAAAAGCAAACAAAGGCTGATAGTCCGCTTTGATATAATCAAAAGTGACTTCAAACGAAGCAGTCAGTTGTTCTAAGGTATATTTGTACCTTCCGTTTGCGCTGTAATCTTCTTTATTAATACCGGCAGAAATAGCCAGAGCAATTTTTTTATTGGCCACTTTATAGCCGCTTGTACTGCCATAAGCCCACCCGTAAGTTAATACTTCGTCCAGCCATTTTTTTAATAACGGCGGACAATTGAACCAGTAAAACGGAAATTGAAATACGATAATATCATGATTTTCTATTAATTGCTGTTCCTTTTCAACATCAATCTTTTCATCCGGATATAAGGTGTATAAATTATGTAGTGTATACTGATCCGGATATTGATTCAGTTCTTCGATCCAGCGTTTGTTTATCACCGAGTTTTCGAAAGTTGGATGAATTATAATTACGAGAGTTTTCATTTTGTGAATGTTATAATTTTAAGCCACAAAGGTCGGGCTGATCGATAAACAGGGCAATAAGGGACGAATTAATCCTATAGTGATAAATTAATCACCATCACCATTTCGTAGAAAAGCTCTTTTTTGTCTTTACTTTTGTATTTCTAAATGACATGAATATGTACCAGCGAAAAATACCAATTGATTATAGTTGCGGACTCAATGTAGCCATGGAAGTGGTGGGCTCTAAATGGAAATTTTGTTTGCTTGATGAAATTTCAAAAGGCACAAAACGACCTAAAGACCTTGTTAAAGTTGTAAACGGAATTACAAAGCGTGTACTGCAAAATCAATTGAAAGAATTGGAATTTCATGGACTTCTGGGAAAAACAGTTTATACAGAAATCCCTTTGCGGGTAGAATATTTTCTAACAGAATCCGGAGAGTCACTAATGCCTCTTATTATAGCAATTGACAAATGGGGATTAGCGTTTGCGCCTCAGTTAAAAAAGATACTGGAAAATCAAATTCCGGAGACAGAAGAATTATAATAACATAAGGACAACTTTAGAATCTAAATAATCTTGAAAATTCTTATATTTAATCTTTCAAAAAGCAAAGATTTTTTTAATGCTATAAAACAATAATTTTGAGCACAACAGAATTTTTTATCCGACTTGTAGTCGCTTTATTCGCTGGATTAATTATAGGTTTCGAGAGACAATGGCATCATAAAGAAACAGGGCTAAAAACCAATATGCTCGTAGCCACAGGAGCAGCCACGTTTGTATTATTGTCTATAAAAGTGGCTGCAAATGCGCCCAATATCGATGTTACCCGTATTACGGCTCAGGTCGTTATGGGAGTTGGTTTTCTGGGAGCCGGAGTTATTTTTAGAGAAGGGCCTAATGTACACGGATTAAACTCGGCAGCCACAATATGGTGCAGTGCCGCTATTGGCTGTATTGCGGCTTCAGGTTATTTTATCGAAGCTTTGATTTGTACGGCTTTAGTAGCGATTGTAAATACAGTTCTCGAACCTATAGAAAAGTGGATGAGAAATAGGAAGTAGGGTGAGGAGAGAGAGAATAGAATATAGAATATAGAGGAAAGAAGAAAGAATATAGAGGAAAGAATATAGAGGTTGACTAGAGAATAAAAATCTGCCGGATCTTCGAGAAAAAATAGTAACACATAGTTTAATTTACAAATCAACAGAGAATCGATGTTTGTAATTATTTCAATAAAAATGCTCTTAAAAATAGCTAATAATCTAAAATGCCTCTCCAATTCTAAAATAAAGTCCCCAGTCTCCTTTACCAACAGCGGCATCCAGTCCTATATTGAATTTCTCGGTTTTGAAGGCCCTGTAGCGATAACCTACACCGGCTCCGGGATATAAACCCCAGTTGAAACTTTCTGTGTCAGAGCCGTAAATGGTGGCTACACCGGCAAAACCCACCAATCCCATTCTTTTATTAAAGTTGTAACGGTACTCCCCCTGCAGCGCCATTAGTCCGTCGCCACGGTATTTTCCTTCAGAATAGCCTCTGATGTCTTCATTGCCAATCGTCACTTGTTGTTCAAAAGCAATATTACCCAATCCGAATTTACCGGAGAATCGGGCGGCGAGTACATCAGTTCCGTGACGCATGGGAAAATAGGTATTGTACTCGGATAGGATTTTATTGGCAGTAACATCATTTCCTAACCATTTAGGATCATTAAGCCATCGCAGTTTTATTTTATCACCTTTAGTCGGATAATAAACAGCATCACGCGTATCATACATTAAATTGAATTGCAAGCCATTGGTGTGAGTTATAGAAGAAGGTTCTATATCGTCTTCATATTTTGTGTCATAATGCGCATAAGCGTAGCCAATACCGGCATATAAAGATTTTATAACCTTGCGTTGCAGGATAAAGTTCACCATCGATGCTTTGGTTCCGTAATCATAAAAAGCAGGTACGTCGATATCATCTACATAAAATTGTGCATTCTGATTGCCTGTTGCGATAAAAAGTTGTGCCCGCCAGCTGTCTTCCTTCAAATACCATTTGTTGAATGAGGCAATAAAATAAGATTTATTAGTACTATAAACCGCAGAAATACCGGATAAAGATTTAGGCGAGATCGTATCTGCTTTGTTGACCTTGTACATCATCATTGGGATTGCACCAAACATAAATTCAAGAGTCCTGTTGTAATTAAGATAAGGCATTACATTGAAATCAATATTCTTGACCTTTGGTTTTGCGGTTGCACTGCTGTCCGTCGATTTTGTTTGGGTCCATGCCAGGGAACAGCAAAAGAATAGGATTATAAAAGGTACAATTTTCTGCATTTTGGATTTATTTTTAAGTTACTCATTATAAACCAGTCAATGTGTGCTCAGAATGTATTTCTATAAGGCAGATAGTATTGCTGCTCTTTGTTTTGCTGCAGCAGTTTTTTAGGCGTGTTTAAGAAAAAAAGTAAAGAAAAACCAAGATTTTATTCAAATCTCGATTTTACATTATTATATTTTTGACTTTTAGAATACTTTAAAGGTAAATAAAATTTTGTTAATATAATAAAAGGGAAGAAGTACATAAAAAGAAAAGTGAGACTTACGATCATGCTTTTTTTACTGTTTACCGAACTTTTAAACTTCATTGATTACTAAAAAATGCTAAACCATCGATTGTAATTTGTGTTATACAATAGTCTTTTTGTAATCTTTTTTTTGCTTTGGATGTGTTTTTTTAAAATTAAATAAAAATAATCAGAAGGAGCAGGGGGAAATATGCAGTAATGGTGAAAAAAGATTTATTAGTTATTTAAGGTGTTGATTTGGTGTGTTTTAATTGGTTTTTGGTCAGGATAAATTTTTATGATTAAGTCAATATCTCAAGGTATATTTTTAAACTTATTGCTCATTTTTCGAAAAAACAAACCTAAACTCTACTAATTACATAGAATTTATATATATATTTGCAGGGTAGAAAAAATCTACGTGAACTTATCCAGAAAGACTGAGGGATTAGGCCCGATGATGTCTTAGCAACCTGTTGCCAAATAAGGTGCTAAATCCTTCCGCTGCGGTGGACAGATAAGAAAGATTTCGTTAGAAAATCTGAGTAAGATCATTATTATTAAAGTCATTTATTTTTAGAATGAAAACGCAATTAATATTACACGCCAGTCCGGAACAACAAAATCTGTTTTCAGAAGAAGAAAATCATTTCCCGATTTTCCGAATGCGCTACAGTTAACATTTCTTAAACCAATTTCCTGTTTTTTATCAATGCAATGATAGATCATTTTAATAGTGGTCCGGGAATTTATATGTCCAATTTTTAATTAACCAAAACCAAATGAAAAAAATCTTACTAAGCTTAATTTTTCTGTTTAGCATACTTCCCAGTGTGTTACAGGCACAGGACCGAACAATAAGTGGTACCGTCAGAGGTTCTGATACGGGAGAACCGTTACCCGGAGTTACCATCATTGCTACCGAAAGCGGCAAATCGACGATTAGTGACGGAAATGGAAAATTTTCTCTTTCGATAACACCACAAGACAATACCGTTTCGATCAATTATGTTGGTTACGAAACACTCGATAAAAGAGCAGGTTCATCCTTTAGCGACATTCGGCTGAATCCTTCTAACACTGCTTTAAAAGAAGTTCTGGTAGTAGGTTACGGTACCCAGAGTAAAAAAGAATTTACAGGATCAGCTGCAAGAATAACTTCTAAAACCATTAAGGATATTCCGGTGCAAAGTTTTGAGCAGGCACTTATTGGAAAAGCTTCCGGGGTAAATGTTTCGACGCCGAGTGGTGTATTAAATGATCCTTCGGTAATTAGAATCAGAGGAGTAAATTCAATTTCTTTAAGTACATCTCCTTTAATTGTTATTGACGGAATTCCGGTGAATTCCGGTGATGTTTCGACAACAAATTCAGTAGCTAATAATCCGCTATCCGATATTAATCCGTCAGATATTGAATCTATTGATATTTTAAAAGATGCTGCTTCTACATCCATTTATGGTTCACGTGCAGCCGGTGGTGTGATTCTGGTGACCACTAAAAAAGGAAAGGCCGGCAAGGCTAAAGTAACTTATGATGCCTGGGTAGGAATTACCAGAGCCACCAGATTACCAGATCTTTTAAACAATACACAATACGAAGACATCAAAAATGAAGCCGTATTGAACAGCAAAATATTGAGCGGAAACGAAAATAATCCTGCTGTAGCCTCAGCGCTTTTCTTTCCGTCATTGAATCCTGATGGTTCCCGTGTCAATACAAACTGGAAAGATCAGGTGTATCGCGATGCTGTTTCTCAAAACCATAACCTTAGTATTTCAGGAGGAACAGATAAAACAAGGTATTTCTTTTCTACCAATTATTCTAAGCAGGAAGGAATTACAAAAGACAATGAGTTCGAAAGAAAAGGAGCAAGGTTTAATATCGATCACGATGTAAACAGCTGGTTAAAACTAGGCGGAAATCTTTCGTATAACAATACTTTCAATCAGGCACAAAATACGGGATCATTAAGCAGCAGTGGTTTATTATTGATTGGTGCAGCACGTTTAGCGTTGGTATTGCCTCCAAACGTTGCAGCTTATAATCCCGATGGTTCGTATAATCTAAGTTCTACAGGAACAGCAAGTTCAGGAAATAACTTGTTTACCAATACCTTATGGCATCCCGGAGCATTGTTTGAAAACAGTAAATATACCAGTTCAAACGATCATATGGTAGGAAATATTCATGCAACGATTACTTTTTTCGACGGATTTAAATTCGACAGTAATTACGGAATAGACAGATTAAGAGCAGAAAATATCACGTATTTAAGCCCTAATCTTGGATCATCAGCATTTGCTACAGGAGGTTCTGCTACTAATATTGCGGCTTTAAGAAACAATTACAATTTTACAAACAGTTTTACTTTCGACAGGCGCTTTGGGGCTAAACATCATATTGCAGCATTGGCAGGATATGACGTTCAGAAATATGAAAACTCTTCATGGGGAGCCAATCAAACGAATGTTTCAGACCCTTTCTTTGAATATTATCAGGGAACATGGGGAACCATCAGGTCGTCCGGAAACAGTTTGTCTGAAAGACTTTTTCTTTCTTCGTTTTTCAGATTGTCGTATGATTATGGCGGGAAATATTTCATTACAGGAAATTTCAGAAAAGATGGAAATTCAGCTTTAGGTTTAAACAATAAGTACGGAAACTTTGGCGGTATTTCTGCAGGATGGCTGGTAAGCGAAGAATCGTTTTTTAAAAACAGCGGAATTACAGATACTTTCAGTTCACTAAAATTAAAAGGAAGCTGGGGAAGAGTAGGTAACGGAAATCTTTCATCGGCGTATGCTTCACAAAATCTTTATGGTGCATCTATTTATGGTTCAGCATCTACCTGGGCAATTTCTCAGGCAGGAAACGAAAATCTGGGATGGGAAACCAGCGATCAGACCAACATTGGCCTTGAGGCAGGCTTTTTTAAAGACCGATTGCAATTTACCGCAGATTATTTCAATAATAATGTAAATGGATTGATTTTAAGTACTCCTCAATCGCCTTCAAAGGGAATTCCGGGAGATGCTATACTTTCTAACGTGGGATCCATGTACAATCGGGGGATCGAACTTGGACTTACTGCGACAATCGCAAATACTGAAAATTTTCAATGGAAAGCGTCCTTCAATTATACACATGTAAAAAATAAAGTTACAGCTCTTGCCGAAGGAAACACAGACATTATTGGATATACGCAGGTAACCACAGAAGCCAACAATATTACCAGAGTAGGTTATTCTGCGGGAAGTCTTTACGGAGCAGTAAGCGGAGGTGTAAATCCGGACAACGGACGCAGAATCTTCATCAACAAAAACGGAGAAAAAGTACAATACAGTGCTGCAGTTCCTTCAGGGCAAAGCAACTGGACATATTTAGACGGAACAACAGCTGCCGCCATTACAGTAGCAGATTATCAGGTTTTGGGTAATGCATTGCCGGTTTGGTATGGAGGTCTGACAAATGTATTTCAATACAAAGCTTTCGATTTTACTGTTGGTTTTACCTATTCAGGTGGTAATAAAGTGATGAATAATACGAGAGGAACCCTTCTGGACCAGCGTTTTTACAATAACTCAACAGATGTTTTAGGCCGCTGGACAACTCCGGGACAGGTAACCGATATTCCGAAATTAGTGTATAACGATGTTATTTCGAATGGTTCAAGTGGTTTTGCAATTTCTGAGAATGCAGAAAAAGCTGATTTTTTACGATTGCAGCAATTGGCAGTTGGTTTTTCATTGCCAAGAAATATTTTGGCAAAAGCACAATTATCCTCTATCAGGATCTATGCGCAGGCTACCAATCTTTTCCTGATTACGTCTTATACGGGATCAGATCCGGAAACCTCTTCAAACGGAGCTTCAACCACTTCTATGGGAGTTGAGAAGAATTCTGTAGGTCAGGGAAGAACTTTCACATTTGGTCTTAACGTCGGGTTTTAATCACTAATAAACAAACACAATGAAAACATATTTTAAATCACACAGAAAATCAGTTGCAACAGTTTTGCTGCTCTCCGGATTGTTATTTACCTCTTGTGAAAATAATGAAGACCTGAACATAGCACCGGATACCACCGTTTCTGACAAGGATATTTTTAAAACTCCGGCAAGAATCGAAGGTTTGGTAAACGGAATCTACAAAGCTTTTAAAGGCGCGAGTTTATACGGAGGACGTTTCCTGTTGTATCAGGACCAGCGCGGAGAAGATTTTATCAATATCACAGCCAATAATTTTACAGGTTACGAAAGCTGGAACAACTCCTACAGTTCCGGTTCAAATGATATCAATAATCTTTGGGGATCAGCTTACTCAGCGATCAATAACGCCAATATTTTGATTGAAGGACTGGCTGCAAATCCGGCTGTCGTTACAGAGGAAAAAGCCAGACAATATATTGGCGAAGCTAAATTAGTGCGAGCGCTGTCTTATTACAGTTTGGTAATTAGTTACGGACAGCCTTATAATAAAGACGCCGGAGCCTCAAAAGGAGTTCCGCTTCGATTAAAAGCAGAAACCGGAGCAGCCAATAATGATTTGGCAAGAAGTTCTGTTGCAGAAATTTACAAACAGATAATAAAAGATTTAGACGAAGCCGAAGCAGCATTACCGCAAAGTTATGCATCTGCAGATCTTAATACCACAAGAGCGCATGTAAGTACTGCAATTGCTCTTAAAACAAGGGTTTACTTAACGATGAACAATTGGGCAAAAGTAATTGAAGAAGCTGCTAAATTGGCTCCTCAGACACAAGCGCCGTTTTCTACTACGGCAAGTGATGTAAAACATGTTTTGCAACCTGATATTACAGTTATATTTTCTTCGAATTATGCAACGGTCGAATCTATTTTCAGTATTCCAATGAGTTCTTTAGATTCGTATACAGGGCAATCTTCCATCGCTTATATCTACAATACCAATTTAGAATATTATCTAAATCCGACAGGTATTTTAGGAGATGCACAGTGGAGAACCACTGATAAACGCCGTGATTTAACCAGAACCGTGTCAGGCAAACAGTATTTTAAAAAGTACGCAAAACCATCGCCATTCCTCGATTATATTCCTGTAATCCGATATTCTGAAGTATTACTGAATTATGCCGAAGCTGCTGCAAAAACAGGCAATCTGACATTGTCTGCTAATTTGTTAAAAGCCGTTCATCAGCGTTCAGATGCTTCGTATGTTTTTGCTCCCGCTGTACTTTCAGATCCCAACCAGCTAATTGATGCAATCTGGAAAGAACGCAGGATCGAATTATTGGGAGAAGGTTTCCGCGGCCCCGATTTGCTTAGAAACCTGCAAACACTTCCTGCCAAAGGCGACAGTAAATTACAGACCCCGGCAGTAACACCATCTGATGCTAATTATATATTCCCGCCGGCAAATACAGAGTTAGCAACCAATAAATTATATTAAAAAACAGCCATCATAATCGTACAGTAACTTTGTTAAAGTTCAACTTTGACAAAGTTTTACTAAAAATACATCAACTTAAAATCAAATAAAATGAAAAAAATAGTATTATTTCTTACGCTGTGCCTTGGAGCAACAGCAGCTCAGGCGCAAGACGCAAATGTGCAGTTAAAAGGAACAGTTGTAGATACCGTGGCCAATTATGTATACCTGCAAAAGTTTCATAACAAGATGTTTACCACCATCGATTCAGTAAAAGTAGTGGACGGTAAATTTAGTTTTAAAACCAAAATAAAACTTCCTGAATTGTATGGATTAAGTGTTAACACAGCCAATATTCCTTTGTATATCTTTTTAGAGAAAGCACCTATTACCGTAAAACTAAGTCCGGTTAAGTATTACAGCAATTCAGTAGTCGAAGGATCTGCGTCTCAGGATTTGTTTGATGTTTACAGGAAAACTCAAAATGTTGATATAAGCAAATTTATCACAGAACATCCCAGCTCTATCGTTTCGGCTTATGTATTGTACAGAAATTGGTCGTACAGATTAACACCGGACCAGATTTTACAAAATATTGCACTTTTAGATAAAAGTCAGCAAAATTCCACTTACGTGAAAGAATTAAAGGAATTGGTAACCGTTCTAAACGGATTAGCGATAGGAAAAAAAGCGCCTGATTTTGTGTCAAAAGACCCGGAAGGAAAGTCAGTTCGATTCTCAGAAAATCTGAAAGGATATACACTAGTCGATTTTTGGGCATCGTGGTGTGCTCCTTGCAGAAAAGAAAACCCGAATATCGTGGCAGCTTATAAAGAATACCACGACAAAGGATTTAACATCATCGGAATTTCTCTGGATAAAAAGAAAGAAAACTGGATCAAAGGAATCAAAGATGATCATTTAGACTGGCTGCAGGTTTCAGAATTAGTTTACTGGAATAGCGAAATCGCCAAATTATACGGTGTAAGAGCCATTCCTGCAAATTATTTAGTGGATTCAAAAGGAATCATTGTAGCGAGAAATCTTCGTGGAGAAGAACTTCAGACAACGCTTAAAGCACTTTTGAGTCAGAATAATTAATTGTTGTGAGGGAAGAGAGTCAAGAATCAAGAGTAAAGAGTAAAGAGTATAGATGAAAGATGAAAAGAAGTAATCACATGTAGTGACCACAAACTTTGTCATCCTTAGGAACTAAACATTATCTATTCCGGAATAAGTACAAAACAATAAGAAAAATGAAAATGAAATTATTTTTTTCGGCTGCTGTGTTACTGGCTGTTTCAGCAAATGCACAAGTCAAAGGCGGCTTTAAAGGGCAAGATCCCATTACGGCAGTTTCGACCGTAACGCGTCCGGTTGAAAAACAATGGAAAGGCGTTTTTGACAAAACGGGTGAGGAGGTTTTCTTCGGAAATGACTTTGCCGGAGCGCGATTAAACGGCGTTGTCAAAATTGATGAGAATACGTTCAGCGTTTTGATTACACCGGAAAATACGCCCATTAACGGAAGTCCATGGTATGCTTTTAAAGTATGGTCGAAAACAAACAAGGAAATTAAAATCAGGTTTGATTATCCGCCAAATGTGAAACACCGCTATAATGCAAAAATTAGCAGCGATGGTAAAAAATGGACTGCTTCTGAAAACGGAACTTTCGTAAAAAGAGAAAAAGATTCGAATTATGTTTTGACCGTAAAAGTAAGTAAAGACACGACCTGGATTGCGGCACAGGAACTTAAAACATCAAAAGACATAAGCGAATGGATTTCAATTTTAAAAAATAAAAACAATACCGCAGAAACGTCTATCGGATTAACTGCTGAAGGTCGAAAAATACCCGTATTTAGTATTGGAAATCCTTCTGCTAAAAATAAAATCCTGATTTCAGGACGCAATCATCCACCGGAAGTTACCGGACATTATGCTCTCGAAGCTTTTGTAGCATCGTTAACAGCTGACACTCCGTTGGCTAAAAAGTTCAGAAAGAATTTTGAAGTATATGTCATTCCGTTATTAAATCCTGACGGGACCGACGGAGGATTTTGGAGGCATAATTCAGGAGGAATCGACTTAAACAGAGATTATAATGATTTTAATCAGCCGGAAACCAAAGCAGTTCGCGATTTCTTGCAACGTGAAATCAAAGATTCAAATAAACTGTTGTTTTCGATTGATTTTCACTCTACTCACGATGATATTTATTATACAGTTGATCCAAATCTCAAAGGGAATATTCCGGGTTTTGTGCCCAATTGGTTAAACAAAGTAAAAGACGGTATTCCGGGGTATACGCCTCATGTAAAACCTTTATATTTTAAACCGCCAACTTTTACGTTATTCAGTTATTTGTTTGAAACTTATAAAACAGAAGCATTGGTATTTGAAATTGGAGACAATACACCAAAGGATTTTATCACAAAGAAAGGGGAGGTTTCCGGAGAAGAATTTATGAAACTAATATTGGCCACTGCCAAATAATTTTATAATTATATAGAGATGAACAAAATCAAAAATAGAATTTACATTGTTTTAGCGCTGATCGCCTCAGTCTGTTGTTTCAGTCAGCAAAAAAAAGAACCAATTCAGGTTACGGATCTGCTAAAAATTAAAACAGTAGGAGATGTAGAGTTAACGAAAGATGGTAAAACTGCTGTCTTTACAGTAAAAAGCATCAACAAAAATGCTGAAAGTGCATTAGATTACGATTATGATACACAACTTTGGTTAGCAAAAACCTCAGATAAAACTGCACCACGACAATTAACTTTCGGAAAAGAAGGATCGGGTTCTCCGGTTTTTAGTCCGGACGGCAAACAGATTGCATTTACAAGAAGTGTAAAAGGAAAATCGCAGGTATTTCTTCTGAAAGTAGATGAAGGCGGAGAAGCAGTTCAGCTTACCGATTCTAAATATGGCGCAGGAAACCCAAAATGGAGTCCGGACGGTAAACAGCTTTTGTTTACAGCTTCAATTCTGATCAATGAATTGGTTAAGGATTCGGTTTTAAATCCGAAGAAAGAATTACCAGTCTGGAGTTTCGAAAAGCCGGGATTTGCAGCTAATGAAAATCTCAAAGCCAACAAAACAAAGGCAGATCCTAATGGAAACCTTCAGGCGATTAGAGCTTATCTTGACATTAATGAAAAGGACAAGAAAGCGAAAGTAATTGATAAATTACAGTTTCAAACCGAAACCGGGCTCAGCAGCGAACTGAGATTTTCTCAGATTTTTATTATTGATGCGAAACCCGGCGCCAAAGAAAAGGCGATTACAAAAGGATTTTATTCACATTCTAATCCCTATTTCGTAAGCAATACTAAAATTGCTTTTAACGGAAACCTCAATGAAAAAAGACATCCTGACAGAGTTTTAGAAACTAAAATCTATACCATCAATACTGACGGAACAAACGTAACGGAATTGCTGGGCGCAGAAAATCTGGTGTTTCAGCTTTTGGCCGTTTCTCCTTCCGGAAAACAATTGGCGTATCAGGAAAGTATCATCAATAATTTATCTGTTCCGGTGCTTAAAATTTTCAACTTAGAAAATCCTTCAGCCAAAAGTAAAGTGATCGATTATGATCGAAACAACAATAATGTTCGGTTTTCTAAAGACGAAAAACAGCTTTATTTTACTTCATCAAGCAACGGCGGATATGTTCTTGTAAATGTGTCTTTAAGTACGGGTAAAATAGAGATACTGAGTTCCACAGATCAGGGAATCACTGATTATGATGTCAATAACGGAGTAATAGCTTTTGCGAAAACAGATGTCAAAAATCCATCAGAATTATATGTGTCTGATCTCAGACTAAAAGCACCAAGATTAGTATCTGAGTTCAATACCGGCTGGTTGCAGAACAAAGAAATCAGCTTTCCGGAAAAAGGCACTTTTACAAACGAGAAAGGCCTTGAAGTAGAGTATTGGATTATGAAACCCATCCTTTTTGAACAAGGAAAAAAATACCCTTTACTTACTGAGATTCACGGTGGGCCGGCTTCGATGTTTGGCCCCGGTGATGGCAGTATATGGCTGGAATATCAGTTTTTCTGTGCTCAGGGATATGGTGTAGTGTACAGTAATCCAAGAGGTTCTTCGGGTTATGGCGAAAAATTTCTGAGATCGAATATCAACGATTGGGGAACGGGACCTGCAAGTGATGTATTAACGGCATTAGATAAAACCGTAGCCCAGCGATGGGTTGATACCGGCAGATTGTTTATCACGGGAGGCTCTTATGCAGGTTATTTAACGACATGGATTATCAGTCACGATCAGCGATTTAAAGCCGCTTCGAGTCAGCGTGGTGTTTATGATTTTGGGACTTTTTTTGGAGAAGCCAATGTTTGGCGCATGATTCCAAGATATTTTGGAGGTTATCCGTGGGAAGAAAAAACAAAAGCAATTTTGGAACGTGAATCGCCAATTAATTACGTAGAGAATATCAATATTCCATTTTTGATCATTCATGGCGATAATGATAATCGTACAGGAGTTTCGCAAAGTCAGATGTTATACAAAAGCCTGAAAGTACTTGGTAAACCCGTAGAATATGTAAGACAGCCCGGCGCAAGCCACGAAATTACCAGAAGCGGTGATAATCGCCAGAGAATAGATCAATTGCTGCGAACTTTTGAATTCTTCGAAAGATTCAATCACTAAAAATTTTAAACACATAAAAACATAGTTTTTCTTGCTTTGAGAAAAATATAAAATTTCACATAGATTACTATGTGAATTACTAATAAGTGAAATGCCTTTTTTTAAGGTTTTATAAACTATGTTTCTATGTGTTTAAACAATAAATACTCCTCAGAAGTTAAACGGATAGTTTACTCTCAACAATAAAAATTATGTTATTTAAAAAATCAATAGAAAGACTTGTCTCAGAAAATGAGCAAAATGACGGAGCAGGATTAAAGCGTTCACTTGGCCCCATAAACCTTGTTGCATTAGGAATTGGCGCAATAGTAGGAGCTGGGATATTTTCGCTTACCGGAATTGTAGCTGCTGAAAATGCGGGTCCTGCCGTTATCCTGTCGTTTATTCTGGCTGCTGTTGCTTGCGCTTTTTGTGCTTTATGTTACGCAGAATATGCCTCGATGATTCCTGTTGCAGGTTCAGCTTACACTTATACATACGCTACGATGGGAGAATTTATGGCCTGGATTATAGGATGGGATCTGGTGCTTGAATATGCGCTTGCTTCTGCCACGGTCGCGGTAAGCTGGTCAAGTTATGCGACAAAATTGCTGGCACAGCTTCATGTCAATTTGCCGCCGGAATTAACCAGTTCGCCATTTGACCCTGTAAAGCTCGCTGACGGCTCAACTTTAGCGGGAGGTATCGTAAACCTGCCTGCGATAGTTATTGTGGCTTTACTCTCGCTTGTGCTTGCAAAAGGCACTAAAGAATCGGCAACGATGAATAATCTGTTGGTATTGCTAAAACTGAGCGTTATTGTTCTTTTTATTGTTTTAGGCTGGTCATTTATTCAGGAAGAAAATTATCATCCATTTATCCCTGAAAACACAGGCGAATTTGGTCATTTTGGCTGGTCAGGAATTGTGAGAGGTGCAGCGGTAGTTTTCTTTGGTTTTATAGGTTTTGATGCCGTTTCTACAGCGGCCCAGGAATCTAAGAATCCTCAAAAAGATATGCCAATAGGAATTATAGGTTCGCTTTTGGTCGCTACAGTTTTATATGTTGCTTTTTCGTATGTAATGACGGGAATGGTTTCTTATAAAACGTTTATTGGCGATGCCAGTCCTGCCGCAACAGCGTTTGCCGTAACAGGTTATCATTTTCTGAACAGCGCGCTGATTATCGCCATTTTAGCAGGATATACTTCTGTGATTCTTGTGATGCTGATGGGACAGTCAAGGGTTTTTTACAGCATGTCTAAAGACGGACTTCTGCCTTCGTTTTTCAGCGATATACACAGCAAGTTTAAAACGCCCTGGAAAAGTAACCTTTTCTTTATGGTATTTGTGAGTATTCTGGCGGGGTTTGTACCCATTTCAGATTTAGGACATATGGTTAGTATCGGTACCTTATTTGCCTTTTCATTAGTTTCATTGGGGATTATCATATTAAGAAAAACAAGTCCTGACGTAAAAAGAGGATTCAGAGTGCCTTTTGTACCGTTTGTTCCCATTTTAGGAATTGGTGTATGTGTATTCCTGATGACAGGTTTACCTCTTGAAAGCTGGGAACGATTGTTTATCTGGATGGCGATTGGTGTAGTGTTTTATTTTCTTTATGGAAAAAGACACAGTAAATTAAGAAAAGAAAATGAGGAGTTAAAGAAATAATTAAACGGATAAGGAAATGAATGCAACTGAAAAGAAAACGAAACCAAGTCAATTAGAAAACTATTTTTCTAAGTTTAGAGAAAATACAATTGGAGTAAACCACACTTTCGAGTCTGCTTATGGTACGCAAAAGTTACTGTATGCAGACTGGGTAGCGAGCGGAAGATTATATCAGCCAATCGAAGATATCATGCTCAAAAAAGTAGCCCCGATGATTGCCAATACACATTCTTTTTCCAGCGAAACAGGCAAAGCTTCGACCTATGCTTACAATCATGCACGAGCACTTATCAAAAAGCATGTGAACGCCAGTGAATCTGATGTTTTGGTGACAACCGGAACCGGAATGACGGCCGCTTTGGCAAAGTTACAGCGTTTTACAGGGTTACGAAACGCGGTTACTACAAATGAAAATGACAAACCGGTAGTTTTTATTACACACATGGAGCATCATTCGAATCAGGTTTCCTGGTATGAAACCAATGCTGATGTGGTAGTTTTACCGCCTGACGAAAACAATCTGGTAAAACCGGAAATACTTGTTCAATTACTTGAAAAATATAAAGAAAGAACCTTAAAAATCGGTTCGTTTTCAGCCTGTTCCAATGTTACCGGAATTATCACGCCGTATCATAAACTGGCTCAGATTATGCATCAGAACAACGGATTTTGTTTTGTTGATTTTGCTGCTTCGGCACCTTACGTGCAAATCGATATGCATCCTGAAAATCCCGAAGAACGATTGGATGCTGTTTTCTTTTCTCCGCATAAATTTTTAGGAGGACCGGGAACTTCAGGTGTTTTGGTTTTTAATGAAAAGTTATATAAAAGTGATGTTCCGGACAATCCCGGAGGAGGAAATGTAAAATACACAAATCCTTGGGGAAGTTATTCTTACAGCGAATCAATTGAAGTAAAGGAAGATGGTGGAACTCCGGGCTTTCTGCAAGTCATAAGAGCGTCTTTGTCCCTGAAACTGAAAGATCAGATGGGAGTTGAAAACATAAGAAAGAGAGACGAAGAATTGCTGGATCTCTGTTATTCAGAGTTTCAGAAGATTCCGGGTTTGTCTGTTTTAGGTGATGTTCAGACAGATCGAATTGGCTGTGTTTCTTTTATAATCGAGAATATTCATTATAATTTAATCGTTAGGCTTTTAAATGATCGTTTCGGAATCCAGGTCCGCGGCGGTTGGTCGTGTGCAAGTACGTATGCCCATTATTTGTTTGATATTGATCAGGCGGAATCCAATGTAATAACAGAGGAACTTTTACAAAAGAATCAAAGTAATAAACCGGGATGGGTACGTTTGTCATTGCATCCAATCATGACCAATGAAGAGGTTTTGTTTATTTGTGATGCTTTGCACGAAGTAGTTGAAAACCACAAAGAATGGCAAAAAGAGTATCGCCATAATAGCGCTACGAATGAATATGAAAGTGTTCTGATAGAGGAAAGTATCGAGAACGATGTAAAGGAATGGTTTTGGTTAGAATAAAAGTGGTTCATAGAAATAGAGCTTTCCTATTTAAAAATTTCAGCGAATTGAAATCAAAGAGTTATTAGAAAAATAGACGCATCAAAAAAGAAGTATAATGAGCAATAATATTATAGGATTTCATCATTTTGCCATCAAAGCGCAGGATTTTGAAAGAACGGTACAATTTTACGAAACACTTAATTTTGAAGTGGTACACAGCTGGAGTTTACCGGAATTCAATTTAGAAAAATGTGTCATGATGAAAAACAAAGCATTTGATTGCCATATCGAAATATGCGACAGCAATGCTAACTTTCCTACTCAGGGACGCAGACGAAAACAAGGCGATCCGTATGTCGAGAATTCCCTTTTGCATATTTGCTTCACTGTTATTGATGCCAAAAAAGCCTACGAGGAAGCCATCGAAAACGGTGCAAAACCATTATCAGCTAAAGAAACTTTAGAATTAAGAAATCTTCAAAAAGCGACAACAGTCAGCAATAGTCTGGTGTACAGCCCGAATGGTGAAGTGATTGAGTTTCTGGAAGCGGTAGTTTTTTAGATCAGTTCGAAAAGTAAAGAGTGAAGAAATAAGTAGTAAGTAAAGTAGTATACTGACTTTGATAACCGTTCCTGATCAGGACGGTTTTTTTATTGCCTAATTATTATATAAACTGTATCAGAATTGTATTTCTGTCTAATGCATTATGTAAGAAATAGTTAAATATTTTTTTTATCTTTATAGGTACTTAAGGTCTTTATTATTAACAACTTATAAATTTATGATTATGACTTCTTATACTTCTGCTGACATTTTGAAACAACAAAGAACATTGAAAATACTGGCATCAGTATTTTTGTTTTTATCCTATCTTATTGGTTTAGGTGCTTTAATTGGTACTTTATATCTTTTATTGACTCCAAGAGGTATTGGAGGATGGATTTTACCCGCTTTTAGCTTTCTGACCGGATTAATTGTTTTTTTGTTTCTGTTTTCTCTTTCTAAAATTATAACGATTCTAATTGTAATCAGTCAAAAATGAAAAGAAGTATAATCTGTTTGTTGTGTATCCTGTTGTTAGGATCCTGCAATGAGAAGAAAAGTAATCCTGAGGAAACAGTAGATGTGGTTTTGGTTGGCGGCGGAATTATGAGCGTAACTTTGGCAAATATGCTGAATGAGCTTGACCCGAAGTTATCTATTGTGACTTATGAAAGACTTGATGGAGTTGGTCAGGAAAGTTCATCGGCCTGGAATAATGCAGGAACCGGACATTCTGCACTTTGCGAACTGAACTATACACCTGAACTTAGTAATGGTAAGATTGATACTCATAAAGCAGTTGAAATTAATGAATCTTTTGAGGTTTCGAAGCAATTCTGGTCTTATTTGGTAAGCGCAGGTAAAATTGGACCTCCAAAAACATTTATTAATCCAACGCCGCATATGAGTTTTGTCATAGGGGAAGACAATGTCGAATATTTGAAAAAAAGATATTTGGCGTTGCAGAAAGAGCCGCTTTTTACTGGAATGGAATTCTCTGACGATCAAAAACAGATCAAAAATTGGATTCCGCTTGTAATGAACGGGCGTGATCCTTCGCAAAAAGTAGCAGCAACTAAAATAGATATTGGTACAGATGTAAATTATGGATCATTGACCAGTGAATTGGCTTCAAATCTATTAAAATCAGGCAAAATGAAATTAGAACTCAATCACGAGGTAACTAATTTTAAAAGAAATAGCAACGGAACATGGAAGGTGTACGTTAAAGATTTAAAAAACAACACCACTACAACCATAGATGCAAAGTTTGTATTTATAGGCGCAGGCGGAGCAACACTTCCGCTGCTTGAAAAAACGCATATACCGGAAGCCAAAGGTTATGGTGGATTTCCTGTAAGCGGGGAGTGGCTGGTTTGTAATAATCCCGAAATTATAGCACAGCATCAGGCCAAAGTATACGGAAAAGCGTCTGTAGGATCACCTCCAATGTCTGTTCCGCATCTTGATACCCGAATTATCAATGGAAAAAAAGAACTTTTATTTGGTCCTTTCGCAGGATTTTCGTCTAAGTTTCTTAAAAATGGTACCTGGGGAGATTTACCGGCATCTTTTAATTTCTACAATATCAGACCCATGTTAGAAGCAGGACTGGACAATGTTCCGCTAACAAAATATTTGGTAGAGCAAGTGGTATTAACACCGGAACAGCGTTTGGCAGCACTTAGGGAGTATTTTCCAAAAGCAAAAATGGAAGACTGGGATCTTAAAATCGCAGGGCAAAGGGTTCAGGTAATAAAAATTGATGCAACAACACAAGGCGGGATATTGCAGTTTGGTACCGAGGTTGTTACTGCTTCAGACGGGAGTGTTGCTGCTTTGCTTGGCGCATCGCCCGGCGCTTCTACATCTGTTTCGATCATGCTCAAAGTAATCGAAAAGTGTTACAAAACCCAATTGGCAACGCCGCAATGGCAAAACAAAATAAAAGAAATGATCCCTTCTTACGGACTAAAATTATCTGAAAATATACCTTTAGCCAATCAGATAAGAAAAAATAACAGTGAGAAATTGGGAATCGTCTGGAAAGAAATCCATACTGATACGATTCAATAAAAATATCCAATTCATTGTAAACACTTCGTTATAAATAGGATTTTGGAAACTGAATTATAATTGTTGCAATTTGTTTTGATTTATAAAAAAAATCCAATGCTTAAGTATGATCAATTTAAAATTGAAAACTTACGGCATTGGATTTTTTTAAGTTTTAAACAGTACTAATATAGATCTGTTTTATTCTTTATATAAGATGATAGTTGCCTTATAACCGGTTCCTACATTCCATTGACTGGATTTGATAACTGCTCCTTTATCATCAAAAACCTGAAATTCAGCTGTGTTTGGCGAGGCAGAACCTTCGTTTAAAGCTTCAAAATCAATTTTATTGATTCCTTTGACCAGATTGATTTTAAAGCCCTGAAATTCGCTGTCTAAACTTACTTCAGTTTCAATCACTTTATCATTCAGATACACCCTGATTTTATCGCCATCTACAAAAGCAGCATCACGATAACGCACTGTAGAAGTAGCTGTATTGGTTACATAACTTCCTAAATATTCATTTCTTCTGTAAAAAACACCTTCAACATTGGCTTCCGGTTTGTATAGGATGTTATTTTTATAAAGGTCATCCGGATTGATTTTCAATACGGTTTCATCTTTTAAAGGCGGTGTCTCCAGGTTTGGCGGCGTTTCTGTTGGCGGCAGTGTTTCCTTATTCTCAGAATTTTTAGACGGAATGGGTTTGTATTTGTCTTTCAGTTCTTTTTGTGCATATCCTTGCAGAGCAGCGCTCATTATAATAATCAGAAGTAATATCCTTTTCATAAACCTTAAATGTTTTAATATATAAATAGTAATCAATCCTTAAATTTAAACAGATTAATTCTTACTTACAAACATTTTATTCAGGCATTTATTGTCTCGCATAAAATTTATTTAAGATTATCAGGGAACCGTTGCCTTTGGCTGAATAGTCAGAAATAAAAAAGCTGATGTTTGATGAGTATTGAATATCAGGTTTTTAGATAATGATTGAAAATTATTTTTTAATGAATTTTAAGTATTGCACTGAATTTCCGTTTGAAGAAACTTTTACTATTGTTAGTTAATAATTTAAAACAACAATATTGTCCTGGTACTATACATGATAGACCAGCAACCTGAAGTAACCATAAAAAAGCTGAAAAAATAAATACCTTACATTTGTTTAGTATAATCATAAGACAATTTGCGCCATGCACGACATACTTTTCAAACATCTTGAAGAAAAAGTTACCCTGACTCCAGGTGAAAAAGAACTTATAACAACCTTCTTTGCATCTAAAAAACTAAAGAAGAAACAATTTTTGGTTGTGGAAGGGCATGTTTGTAAATATTTGAGTTTCGTTACAAAAGGTCTTTTAAAAGCTTATAATACAGATGAGAAAGGAAATGAACATATCAATCAGTTTACGCCTGAAGGATGGTGGACATCAGATATGAATAGTTTTTTTAGGGGAGATATTTCATTTTACAGTATCGATGCAATGGAAGATTCAGAGGTATTGGTTATTACCAGTGAAGATTTTGAAAACCTGACACTGCAGGTTCCGGTAATGGACCGCTATTTCCGCTTGCTTTTTCAGAACAGTTTAATCACAAAAGAAAGAAGACTGATCAGTTCTTATACCCATACTGCCGAAGAAAAATACAAGCATATTGTAGAAAAAAATCCGGATTTGATCAAACGTGTGCCACAAAATTTACTGGCTTCGTATCTGGGACTTTCTCCGGAAACCCTGAGTCGTTTAAAAAAGAATGTCTTTCCGGGACATAAATAATTGATCTGGATCAATCGAATTTCTTGTTTTAGGTCATCTTTCCGAGCCTTGTTTTAGAAGTAATTTTGATAAAAATTTATAATATGAATTCACAAAAATTACCAACACCTTCTGCAAATGGCAATACAGCCCTGGTAGTGGGATCAACAGGAATCGCAGGAAGTAATCTTGCCTTAAAATTAATAGAAAAAGGATGGAAAGTTTATGGACTAGCCCGAAATCCAAAAAGTGATATGCAGGGATTATTGCCAATTGCGGCTAATTTACTGCATAAAGAATCATTGACTTCAGCATTAACAGACGTTTTTCCTACACATGTTTTTTTTACTACATGGATGCGAAATGATACTGAAGAAGAAAATATCAGGGTCAATAGTATTATGATTAGGAACTTGTTGCAGGTGTTGTCCGGAAAGAAATGCATTAAACATGTTGCTCTGGTAACGGGTTTGAAACATTATTTGGGACCTTTTGATTCTTATGCTAAAGGAACTTTGCCGGAAACTCCACTAAGGGAAGAAATGCCCCGATTAGACTTGCAGAATTTTTATTATGCACAGGAAGACGAGGTTTATGAAGCAGCTGTATCAGATGGTTTTACATGGAATGTACATCGACCACATACTATTATTGGTAAAACTATCGGGAACGCTATGAATATGGGAACGACACTTGCGGTGTATGCAAGTATTTGCAAGCGTGAAGGTTTGCCTTTGATCTGGCCGGGATCTGCGGAACAATGGAACGGAATCTCGGATGTTACGGATGCTAAAATTCTGGCTGAACAATTGATATGGGCAGCAACAACGCCTGAAGCCGAAAACCAAGCTTTTAATATTACAAATGGGGATGTTTTTCGCTGGCAGTGGTTATGGCCCAAAATAGCACAATGGTTTGAAATTGATTTTGAAGGATATAGCGGAACAATCAGACCGCTTGAAATGATATTAAATAACAAACAATCAATTTGGACAGCAATTGTACAAGATAACGGATTGACGGAAAGTAATCTGGATAAGCTGGCATCTGCCTGGCATACAGACCTTGATCTGGGACGTCCGCTGGAAGTAATGACAGATATGTCGAAAAGCAGGAATCTGGGATTTACAGCATATAAAAGTACAAAAGATTCCTTTTTTGAGTTGTTTTCACAATTAAGAAACGACAAAATAATACCATAAATCTTAGCTTTAAATAAAAAAACTCTCAACACCGCTGAGAGTTTTTTTTTGTATTTAAAATTAAGTAAAATCTAAGAAATTACTTTTATAGAAGAGCTGCTTTTTCAAACACTTTATCTGTAAAACCATTGTTGGTATAAAAACTGTCGTAAAGTTGTAAAGTGATGTAATCGGTTATTCCGTAATTGGCAGGACTAAATCTAAATCCGTTGGTGTAATTACACATAAACAGTTCCCCAATGTATTATTGATTATTTCTGACAACTGTCTTTTTAGTTTCAGTGGTAGTCTTTTCATTATGTCGTGACGATGTTGACTTTAGTTCCGTTTTTTTATCGGAAGTTCTGCTGCTGGAAACATTGTTTTTGTGATTTGAAGTTGTCATAATGTAATTTTCAGAGAGTTACATGACAAATGTAGACATAAACAAAGCGATACTATTATAAAATTTTCCAAATTAAATTATAATATTATCAGATAGTTACGAAAGAAATCACATGCTGTTTCAGTCATTTGGAGCATCTTTAATTTGCTCAAGAATATAAGCCCAATGTGGGTTTTCAGGATCTAATTTTTTGGCCTTTTCAAAATTTTCAACAGCCATTTTAGTATTCTTGTTTCGTTTGTAGATCTCTCCCAAACTTTCGTATACAAGAGTAGTGTTAGGATATTCCTGTGCATTGAGCGTGAAGAATTTTAAAGCCTCTTTTATTTTTCCGGCTTTTCTTAATTCAACTCCTAAATAGTTAAGTTGGTTTTCATTAAATGCAAAGGAGGGATTATTTGAAGCCTTGAGCTGATGGTATGAAGCAATAGCGGCATCAGTTCCTTTTGTTGTATAGGTTGTTCTAATCGTATCTAATAATGCCCACGGATATTTATAAGGCTCTACATGATGTTGATTATCAAGAATATGCCTTCCAATATCTGATACAGAATTATTCGAATTGGATAATATTACGACACCAATTCTATTTTTTTTGTCTATTCCTAAAAAAGTGCAATATCCGGGCATCCCGCCATCTTTGAAAAGTAAATTTTTGCCATCATCACTTACAAGCGTCCATCCCATTGTAGTATACGTATCGTTTCCGTCTTTTTTTGCCTGCAGTACATGAGTGAGTTCTATTGCCGGAGATAAATTTGTTTTAATGAGTCCTAAATTAGCTTCTGCAAAAGTCAGAAGATCATTTGCAGTAGAACGAATGGATCCGCCCGGACCTATCGCGCCTAAATCAGTAAGGCCAACAGCGGTTCCGGTTTCGGCGTGTCCTGTGGCAAGATTTGATTTTTGCTTAGCAGTTAATGAAATAACAGTGTTATTCAGGTTTAGCGGTTTACAGATTTCTTCGGTTATTAAGGTTTCGAAATCCTTTTTTGCTTTCAATGTCAATATGTTGCCTAAAAGTCCGTAAGCAACATTTGAGTACCTCCACTTTGTGTCGATATCAAAAGGAGGCTCAAAATGAGAGACATATTCGTATAATTTATCTACAGTATAATCAGCATAAGGCTGTTCTAAATTTTTTGGGTCAACATTGTACGGAAAACGAGGCATTCCGGATCTGTGTGTTGATAAACTTAGCAATGAAATTTCTTTTCCATTTCTAACTGGTGTTTTTACCGTTTTCGGGAGAAACTTCGAGATTGGATCAGTAAGATTCAGCTGATGCTTTATACTCATATCTGCCAATACCAATGAAGTAAAAACTTTTGTAATAGATCCTATTTCATAAATGGTATTGCCATCAGGCAGTGTATGATTTTGATCGCTTTTGTAGCCTTCCGCCACGATTTGTCTGCCATTGGCATCAACAATTCCAACAATAATACTTTTACTTCTTTTATTGGTGACTTCTCTCTTAATAATTGCTTTTATACTGTCTATTGGTACCTGAGCAAAAACAACGGGAGCTGTTGTAAATAAAAAAGCGATGATGATATATTTTTTCATGTAATGTTACTTGCTTTTTTTCAAAGCATCTATAAGCTCCACCATATCGACTATGGCATAAGTAGAGGAGTAATCAGAAACGGCATAAGGTAATATCAGACTATTGTTGTGAATAATTGCACCACAAGAATATACCACATTAGGTACGTATCCTTCACGTTCGTCTTCAAGAGGAGAAAGAAGCGGTTCTTTAAGCCTTCCAATTTCTTTAGACGGATCGTCGAGATCAAATAAAGAAGCACCAATACAATAACGTCTCATAGTCCCAACACCATGAGTGATAACAAGCCATCCTTCTGCGGTCCAAAGTGGAGAGCCGCAGTTTCCTATTTGTGTAAATTCCCAGGTATAACGCGGTTCTTGCAGCAAAATTGGCGTATTCCATTGGGTCACCCTGTCAGAATACATGATATAATTGTTTACGCCGTCGATTCGGGCAAGCATGGCGTATTTGCCTTTAATTTTTCTGGGAAATAAAGCGAGGTTTTTATTTTGTGCGCCAATACCATGTAAAGGCATGACTCTAAAGGTATAAAAATCCTCAGTAGAGATAAGTTTAGGCAGTATTGCGTGACCATTATACGCCGTATAGGTTGCCATAACACGAGTTGAATCATCATCATCAATAAAACGTACAAAACGGGCATCTTCGATACCACGGCTTTCAGACTCGGATATTGGAAATATAACTCGTTCCGTGATGTCAGAATCATGTTTGAATTGCAGATCGTAAAAAGAATCCGCTAGCCAGATTATTTCCTCAAGAGCAGTTCTTCTTTCCAGACGAATCGATGGATCGCTTAAGGCCGTATTGACCATGCTTTTTAATACAGCAAACTCGAATTCCTCCGGCAGATCCTGCATGATTTGTGCAATATATTTATCCTGTGTATGCATTTCAGATAATTTCAATAAAAAACGTTCTTTATTGAATAGGCTTTTGTGTTCAATCTCAGCCTTATCGATGTTATGGCCAATTTTCATTACCTGCAGGTTATTGTCTTTATCAAGAATTCCTCTTCTAAAAACGATAGAGGAGATGTGGCCTTCACCAGTGGCACGAAACGAAATAATAACACGTTTTTCTCCTAATTCAAGTCCGGACTGGTCAAAATCTTCTACAATAGATGGATTGAAAATTGCGGCAGATTCTATGGCGTATTCCATTGTGCAATAAGAGCCTATGAGCATTTTTCGATCAAGTGACATGGCTTCGTAATCGATTTGCATGGCTTCGATTAAATCTTTTATTTTTTCGCAATGTCTAAAAAAGATGGCGGAGATATTTCGGTGTCGTCTGGCAAATTCCCGAAGTGTCTGTTCTAAGGTTTCTAATACCTGTTTTTCATCCAGCATCATGATACGGCTTACCATTTGTTGGGTTCGCTCATCGCCGTTGACAAAATATCGTGCAACAACTCTTCTGGAATCCGGGGTAAATTTTATATTTTTTCGAATGACTGGTACTCGCATAGTTTTATTTTTTAATTCCCTTAAAACGGGATCATTTTTATATGTTGGAAAAATCACTTTAGATACACTACATTGTAATTTATTTCATAAAAATGTAGCTTCATAGCGGTATAAAAACAGTAAAAAACAGGATGCTTTATTACTAATTTCTATACAAGTTAGTGATTTTTGCTAACGAAAAAAAAACTTTTTGCATTTCGGCTTTTAAATAATTACCAGTTTTAAATCGCCTGATACCAATGATATTGGTTCTTTAATTGCATTTTGGAGTAACCATTAATAAAAAATATAATATAATATTTGTCAGTAATCTAACCACAATTTAAAAGATGAAGCTTTTGTTCTGCTCACGATAATATCTTCCTCTTTGTTGTGCTTTATTTTGAGTTTTAATTTTCCATTAAAGAAATTGTGTACATTTTCAATAGCATTTACATGTAGGATATACTGACGGTTTGCCCTGAAGAAATTTTTAGGATCCAGTTCCTGTTCCAGTGTTTCTAAGGTTTGTGATAGGACAACTTCATCTCCGTTAAACAGTTTCGCATAATTAACATTCATATTCGAATAAAAATAGGCAACTTCTTCGGTATTGATTTTTCTGTAACCATCGCGATACGGAATCAAAAAGCGTTTTCGGTATTGTTTTGGCTGCAGAAAAGCAAGCAGTTCTTCAATTTGTGGTTGTTGGCCGGCGGGTTGTTGTAAAGAATTTTCAAATTTGATCATAGCAGTTTCAAGTTCCTCTTTTTCAATTGGCTTGAGAAGATAGTCGATACTGTTGTATTTGAAGGCTTTGATAGCATATTCGTCGTACGCAGTTGTAAAGATAACAGGACATGTTACTTCAGCCAGATTAAAGATTTCGAAACATAAACCATCCGCCAGCTGCACATCCATCAGGATAATATCGGGGCATTTGTTTTCGGACAGCCAGGATACCGTCTTTTTTACACTTGGCAAAACATCAAGAATTTCTGCGTCTGGTCTTATATTGAGTATTAAACGCTTTATTCTTTCTGCGTTTAATTTTTCGTCCTCGAGGATCAATATTTTTTTTATTGTATTCATTTTATGAGGGGTACTTTTACAGTAAAAGTGGTATCGTTTTTTTCGACCAAGACTTTCCTGTCACTTAATAAAGCGTAACGGCTGACTATATTTTTAAGGCCAATTCCTGTTGAAGGTGCCTTTTTTACAAGAGGTAAAATGTTATTGGATACTATTAATTCATCATTTTCATTAGAAAAAATGCGAACAGTCAGCGGGTTTTCTTCTTCTGTGCGATTGTGTTTTAAGGCATTTTCGACAAAAAGCTGAAGTGTAATAGGAGGGATCGACATGTTAAGCTTTGATTTATCAATATCGATCAGGAAAGCACATCCGTCACCAATGCGGTTTTTTATCAGAAAGAGGTACGCATCCAGAAATTGAAGTTCTTCGTGCAGCTGTACCAATGGCTTTTTTGAATTGACCAGAAGATAACGATACACTTTGGCGAAGTTTTCTGTAAAGTCATATCCCAATTGCTGGTCTTTTAGGATCAATTCCGAAAGGACACTCAGGTTATTGAACACAAAATGGGGGTCAAGCTGTAATTTAAGGGATTGCAGCTCTATTTCGGCGACTAACTGCTTGTTTTCGGCTGCGGCTACCTTGTATTCCGCTGCCTGTATGGTGGCATTTTTCCAATTTCTTAATAAAAAATCACCGGTATTTAATGCGCTTATCATTAATGACCACAGTATGATCGAAATCATAATATATAATGGTTGCCTAAGACCCACGTTTGCATGTGGCGTGACTGAAGGCTCTCCTAATAGATAATAAATTACTGCCAAACTAATAATAATAAATAATGCACCAATAATTTGAAATAGGATTTGAATAAATAAACGTCTTAGAGGATGGATCATCCATGAAATTTTTTTCTCCAGAATTCTGTCGATAAAAAGACTTAACATTAATAATGTGACACAAAAAAAGAGATTCGCCAATACATCTATTATGATATTTTGATAGGGCAGGTTGGTATAATCATTCCAGTAAGAAGAGGGATATATGATAAAGACACTGGCATAAGAACCTAAAAATACAAACGTAATTAATAATACGGTTTTTAGTTTACTCTTCTTTATCTGATTGGTCATTTCTTCGGGATGATTCACAAGATTTGTTTTTTATTGAATACCAGGTACTGGTTCGATTTCTTTTTGAGGGTACAAATAAAAGAATTTTGAAGCAGTTTTAATTAAAATTAGGGAAGTTTTATAAGTTTTGATTTTTGTTGAAAATGATGTGAATGCTTTATTTATAAGGGGTTTTGGTTAAAATAGCCAATGCCGTTTCAGTTCAATAGTCCAAATTGACAGTTCACCCGACAGATTCGTCGCTTCACGGAATAAATTCCCGGTAAAAGAGATGCTAACAATAATTTTGCGCCATAATAATAACAAATAATACAGTTAAAAATGGAAAAAACAAAAGTAATGACATTGGCAGGTTTTAATACTTCAACAACAAATGGTGCACTGCAAAACAGAATAAATACACTGATTCTTTTCTCTCTGGTGTTAGTTGCGTCTACTGTTTCTGCACAGAAATCAAAGGTAATGGATGTGTTTTTTAAGTACGGAATCGACTCTGGGGTTCTTAATCCTGAAAAAACAAAACGACCTGATAATTATGCGTTCGATTTTAAACAAACTATAATCACGAGCGCAAGTGAAGGTATTACGATTGCTAAATTTGATCCGGCTAATTCAGGTCCAGAACGCTGGACGGTGGTGTCTATTGACGGAAAAACTCCTTCTAAGTCTGCTGTAAACACTTTTAGAAAGAACCAAAGCAAAGAGTCTCCGGCTTTAAAAGTAGATGATGCAAGTTTTAGAATCGAGAAAGAAACGGCAGATCAGCTTGTGATTAGTTACAAAGTTGAGGCGGCTTCTCTTAATAAGGAAAATGGTTTTATAAAAGATTGCCGATTTTATATGACCATTAATATAAAATCTAAAAAAATGGATCAAATACAGACACTGAATGAAAAGCCGGTAAAAGTGGCCATTCTTACGGCTGATAAGTTTGATCTTGTTGTGAAATACAAATGGGATGATCAGGCGAAACAATATCTTCCTGTACATGAAAAACTTATTATGGAAGCTAAATTCATAGGGCAGGCGACGAATGTAGAAACGATTACGGAATACGCTAATTATACTAAAAAATAATTGCTGACCGCAAAGATGAAAAGGTTATTTGGTCTTAAATAAAAATATATAGAATATGAAAAAATGGATTGTTGCGGCAGCTTTATGTATGTCTGTGTTTGGTTATAGTCAGGTGCATATTGGAGCAAAAGCAGGTGTTAATATGAACAAACTTGATGGTAAAAATTTTAATAGTGATTTTGAGCTGGGTTATCAGTTGGGTGGCTTCGCATATGTGAACTTTAGTGATTTCTTAGGTATTCAGGGAGAAGTATTATTCAATCAGACGAATACTAAAATAACGGATAGTTACAGGGATATTTTTGATAATGCTTTCAAAAGAACAAAACGCTCAATTATGTAAGCGTACCGGTATTGTTACGTTTGAATAGCGAGGGACTGATTACAGTTGTGGCAGGACCACAGTTTAGTTTTCTGGCCAGTGGTAATCAGAGTGTTTTGGAGAATGGCAAAAAACTCTTCAAAAAGACTGATTTTGCCTTTGTTGCCGGGGCTGAAGTCAATATGAGACCTTTGACGCTGTACGCAAGATATGTATGGGGATTCTCTGATGTGAGTGATTTTGGATCGAAGGCGAACAGCCAGCAAATTCAGGCAGGATTGTCTCTTCGGTTGTTTTAATCAGATGATGAACAGCTCTAAAATAATGAGAGGATTATTTGTTGCTTTAGTAATTGTCTTGCTAGCCTTGTTTATCCTTATTGGCAAAGGACTTCATTTTATTTTAAAAATGAGAGCAGTATTGAATGAAAATATTACTTGTTTGGTTTGATGGTAGAAATGATAATCTGAGGGGTAAAATCAGAATTAATTATTCTCATCTTTAAATAATAAAAGCTCTAAAGTCGTTTGATTTTAGAGTTTTTTTATTTTTAAATCCATTCTCCTGCAGTACTATAATCATTTGGCAAGTAAGTAAGGTATTGCACCATTCTGGGATTTTTTCCCTTGTTTGGTGTCGCACAATGAGGCAATCTGTTGTCCCAGATTATAAAATCGCCAGCATTGCCAGTGATGGGTTTTGGTTCTAATGTTTTTAGCGCTTTATCTCTTGGGTTTTCGTTTGGTTCCAGACTGTCTAGCCATTGATTTATTTTGTTATGAAATCCTGCTACACAATGAAAAGCACCATCATTAATACCACAATCACTAAGATAAAGCAGTCCCTGAAGCCCAAATTTTATAGGTTGTTTTAAGCTGGTATCCCAATGAAGCGCACTTCCTAAAAAAGTAAAATCATTAGTTTCAGGAGGATTAAAGCTTACTTTATCAATCGTTTTATAGATATTGGTTGTATTGTAAAGCTGTTCGTATGCTTTTTTTATTCTGGGTGAAAATCTGTTTTTATTTAAAGTTTCGTGATCCGAAAAATTAAGCATCAATCCTTTATGATCCGGATGTCTGTTGTACCAGCTTTCCTTTTTATTGGGATCCATTTCCAGGAAATTCCAAATCGCTTGTTGGGTAGCTTCGCAATCTTTTTTTGAGACTGCATCTTTTACAACGACATATCCATTTTTGTTCCAAAATTCGAGATCTTCTTCTGATAGAACGGTATCTGTAAAAACTTCTTCTGTATTATTTTGGTTTTTCGTTTTATTATTGATCCAATTTTTAAAAGTCTCTAAAGCAGGTTTTTCAAAGTATAAAAATTGCAGTGCATCTTCCATACCAATACCCAATTTGTATAAAGCTTTAATTTCTTCATTCCAACTTTGATCTTTGTCTGCAGAAGATATACTGGCAGGATCTACAGCGCGTTTCCATAGGTTTTCAAGAATAATCCAGGACATAGTTTTTTCGGGTTTATAGTTTTTTAATAAGGCCAGGTAACATGCAAAGGCTTATTCATCCACGGATATTTTAAAATTGAAAAAGCAAAAGGAGATCTGGTTATAAGTATGTCATAAGCTCTTTTGTCGATGACAAGTTCCCATCTTTCATCTAATTCTGTAAGGATTCCGTCCCGAACGAGCCAATTGCCTCTAAAACCATCAACAGAACATTTGCCAATTTCAGGCCAATGAGAAATAGCAGCATTTATTAAACTTTCTATGAGGCTTCGATTTTTAGGAGAAATTTCAATTTTACCGGGAACACTATCAGTAAATAATAATCCGCAAAGTATTTTGTTTAGTGGTAAATAAATTTCTTCTGTTTCTGTTAGTCCGGTAACAATATACTGTAGATATTGCACAGCTTTCTTTTGATTTTCGATACTGGTAAAACGGTTGTCCTCAATAAGTTCAAGCCTTTCAAACAGCATAATTATATAACTATTTAAAAGAATAATTCCTGCATTTCTAACTGCAATTCCTTGTTTAATCGGAATGTTACGCTTTTTAAATCCTTTTAAAGGTTCATTTTCAGAAGATGTTCCCATTTTACTGTTATTAGTTATCAATACAAAAGCAACATAAAAATAGCAATCTTTTATGTGTAATTGAATAGGTATTTTTACCTGATTTGGTTTTTAAGTCATTTTAGGATTTCTTAAAGTATAAGTAACAAGATTTGTTACATTTTCATGCGTATTATTATACTTTTTGTTTTCTAATTCGAAATTTAGCTTTTTTAGAATAGCGACAGAATTGATATTATCAGAAGACGGAAATGCTGTAATTACTTTTGCTTTGATTTCTTCAAACGTATATGCCGTAACTATTTTGAGGGCTTCAGTCATAATTCCTTTTCCTTGAAATTCGGGCAGCATTTCATATCCGATTTCAACGATTTCCTTTTCGATATCAAAATTCCACAAACAAACAGATCCAATTAAATCATTGTTTTCTTTCAGTCGTATAATCCAATAAAGGCCTTCATTTTTTTCGACTAAATTTTGAATCTTGAGAATAAACTCCTTTGCTTTTTCTAATGTTGATGAATTATCTCTGCCAACAAATTGATTTACAATTTCATCAGAACGTAGTTTGTGAATCAACTCAGCATCAGTACTCTCAATATTTCTGAGTAGCAAACGATCTGTCCGGAGTTGAGGAAAATTTCTAAAATGCAATATCATATGCTGTATTTTTATTAGCTGAAAAAAATGTAAGTGAGGTTATAAAAATAGCTTTATTTCTTTAGAAGATTAGTTTTTAGGATATTAAATATATTAATTGAAAAATACAGATTGCAACCTGAGGATAGAAAGTGTTCACAACCCCTGCCAACTCTGGAATATCTGCTTTCTTTTTTAAGTTTTTTTCTTTCAGAAAAAAGGGCTAACTTGCATGAAATTAATTGTATTTATAATAATGACGATTTCAAATTTTTATTTAACAAATAATGACTTGATGAGCCTTATGGGCACGTTATTGTATTTGCATGACGATACTTTCTTAAAAAGTTCGAAAGAGTTTATTAATTAAGCCCTGTCAAAACTCTAGACAGGGATTCTTTCATCCGGAATGCTCATTTTTATTTAATCTTCAATTTTTATTGGGATTAAGATATCATTGAATTCAACACACACACAAGAGCTATAAGTCATTCAATGAAGAGTTATTATCTTACCTATGAAATATGAAGCAAAGAGAAAGTTATGTCACAATCACAAAATATCATTTTAACAACAGGAATATACGATTTAATTAAAGATCACGTAAGAAGAAAAAAAGTAACAGTAGAAGAAGAAGTATTATTGCTTCATGAACTGAAAAAAGCCACACAGGTACTAAGAAGGGATTTACCGGAAGATATTGTTTCTGTAAACCGAAGAGTAACTTATAAAGATTGTGCAACCAATGAGGAAAAAACGGTTGTGTTTGTAGGTCCTGAGAAAAACAAAGTAAGTAAAAATAAAATTTCTATTCTTTCTGATGAAGGTATAGCAATGGTAGGATATAAAGAAGGTAATGTTGTAGAATGGCCTGCTAAAAAAGGAAATCTAAAACTGGAAATCTTAAAAGTAGAAGAAGTAGCGTAACGCCCTTCTTTAAATGCAAAACATCCCAAAAAGAAATTTTCTTTATGGGATGTTTTTTTATGATTTTAAGTGAAAGGATTAATTGTCACAGAAAGATCCTATTTGTTTCAAATGCCTTTCGGTTTGGTATTTATTAAAGTTGTCCCATTGAGGAGGAGTACTTGTTTTTTGCCCGTACATCGCGTCAAGGCAAACATTGTTGTCTTTGTATTTATCGTGTAAAACAGCCAGAATTTTAAAGAAAAACGCATCTAATTTTACAATCGCTTCAAACTCGGATTTAAGTGTATTATAATTACTATCTGATGGATTTAGTAGTTGCAGTAAATCTAAAACTTCTTTCTTTTCGTCTTCTTCTATTTCAGCCAGATAACCCATTTTTAAAGTTTTAAAAACAAGGTTGTTCCAGGCTTTACTGTCATGTCCCCACTGAACATCAGGCAGGTTCAAAGAATGCTCACAGATCAGAATAATTGAAAAAAGAACATCATTCAGGTATTCTGCCGGAAATTCGTCAAAACTTCTGAATTCAAAACCGCTTTGGTACATTTTTTCCTGATTAAAATCAAGGCCTAGTTCAGACAGCATTTCATATTCCATGTCAGCTTCAATCTGATCGCGCCACCAAATGTTTTCTTCTTTTTCAAACTTCAGCAGTTTTCTAAAATCATCTACATTATAGGTCAGGATTTTACCTTTTGGCATTGCTTTATTATAAGTTCCAACGCCTATGTAGCGGGACATGGCATTTCGCATAGAACCTAAAGTGAATTTTTTGTCTAAAGTAAATTTATCACTAATTACGCCCATAATATCAGGACTGCCAAGAGTTGCTATAAAAAAGGGCTCAAACCATTGCAATAAATAGATGGCATTGGCATGTGTTTTTTCAAAATCGTTATAATCTACAATCCTGCTGTCTTCTGTTAGTGATGGCAACGTAATATGAAAATGATACGTTCCGTTATTAAACAAAACCAGGTTTTCCTGATTGGTCATAAACATATTAAGACCATTGTTGTAATCCGGAAAATTCAATTTTTCGTTTAAAACGGCAGATTCATTGATTTTATCAAGGAACAATTTTTTAGTTGCTTTTAGTTCTTTACAAGAATCGGCTATTGTTCTGTTTTCAAAATATTTGGTTACAAATTCGATAGAATCACCATCAAAATGTACAGAACCCATTGTTTTGTTTCTTTGGGTAATCATACTTTGAATGTTGTACGGCTGATCCTCAAGGAAAAGTTCCATGATTGATTTTCCAAGATAATCCGGATTTTCAAGAGGCTGTGCGAGTACTTCACCATTTTCTGTATCGATCAATGGTTTTATAGGGGATAAAGTCTTATGCTGATAGTTGATGTCCAGTTTTTCCAGCGAGTGACTGTTCATCATTCGGCTCACTTTATAGTTTTCGTTCAAGCCAAAAGCTTTTCTTAAAACAGGTGCTAAGCTTTCTGGTTTGTAACATTTTCTGTAGTCAATACTGTATTTTTCAAAACCAATTTTTTCTTGTATAAATTCACCAGAGACTATTAAGGGATCTTCAAATTGTAAGTAAGTTTCGTTTTCTAATCCTATTCCCCAATAATACTTTTTTGTCTGATTGTCTTTCATTTATACTAATTTTCTTTTTATGGTTTTTAAAATTTTTTAAGCATTGTTTTTATTCGGATATACAATTCCAAATCTGTTAAAATAGGAGACAGGAAGCCTTATAACGGATTAAGC
>NZ_MUGR01000049.1:0-1606 GCF_002217195.1 Flavobacterium aquidurense
CTATTTTTTTTTTGAGCTTGTTTTTTTCTGGTGAATTTTGTATATTTAATCAGTGATTAACAGCTGATTATATATGAGATTCAAGCATTATAACCAACAACAAACGGTACTTTTGCCTTATTCGTTTGATGATTTAATTCCAGCAAAACATCCGGTTCGCATAGTTGATCAGGTTGTGGAGTCTATTAATATCCAACTCCTTTTAAAAGCCTACAGCAAAGAAGGCAGTCCGGGCTATCATCCAAAGATGCTACTAAAAGTGATGTTGTATGCGTACATGACCAATGTATATTCTTCACGAAAAATTGAATTGGCCCTTCGTGAGAACATCAATTTCATGTGGCTTACTTCTATGACTGTTGTGGATCACAATACCATTAACCGCTTTAGAAGCAATAAACTTAAAGACAGTTTTAAGGAAATCTTCAAACAGGTGGTGCTAATGTTGGCATCAGAGGGCCTTGTTGATCTAAAACAGATTTATACCGATGGCACCAAGATAGAAGCCCAAGCAGGCCGTTATACTTTTGTATGGGGCAAAAGCATCAAAACCAACAAAGCCAAAATGCTCACTCAGCTTGAAGAGTTATGGAATTATGCCCAAAGTTTAGACAATGAAGACGACCCCACTCCAGAGCCTACAGAATTCAAAGAAATCAGTAAGGAAGTCATTGATAAAACAGTAGCTAAAATAGATGCCAAGCTCTCAGGTAACAAAAAGGCCAGCTCCAAAGCAAAAGCCAAATTGCGCTATATAAAAAATAATTTTACCGACAATCTGGAAAAGTATGAAAAACAGGAAGCTATCCTGGGAGAAAGAAACAGTTATAGCAAAACCGATACAGAGGCTACTTTTATGCGTATGAAAGAAGATCATATGCTAAACGGGCAGCTCAAGCCGGCTTATAATGCCCAGATATCCACCCAGAACCAGGTTATTGTTCATTATACTATCCATCAAAATCCCACTGACACCAAAACACTTAAGCCTCACTTAGAGAATTTTGAACAGATTTTTGGCAAAAAAACATTTAAAAATCTAAAAGAAATAACAGCTGATGCAGGTTACGGCAGTGAGGAGAACTATGATTATCTGGAAAAAAAGAAACTTAAAGCTTTTGTGAAATACAATACTTTTGAAAAGGAACAGGACCAAAACTATCAAAAGAAATACAAGGCTTTTAGTAAAGAGAATCTCTATTATAATAAGGAAGAAGATTATTATGTATGCCCGATGGGGCAAAAGATGCTCAAAACACATGAGAATCAGAAAAAGACAGCTGGCGGGTACGCCCAAACCCTATCCCATTATCAGGCTAAAAACTGCGAGGGCTGCCCCATGAGAAGCCAATGTTTTAAAGCCAAAGGAAACAGAAGTATTGAGAGAAACCACAATCTTGAAAGGCATAAAGAAAGAACAAGGGAATTACTCCTTAGTGAAATAGGAATACAAAGAAGAAAACAACGCTCTGCCGATGTGGAACCTGTATTTGCCCATCTTAAGCATAATAACGGATTTAGACGTTTTTCTTTAAAAGGACTTCAAAAAGTAGAATTAGAGTTCGGATTAATGGCTTTAGGACACAACTTAAGAAAGAAAATTGCA